>DAMDNS010000567.1:0-1502 GCA_032083605.1 Ureibacillus sp. | reverse complement strand
GCGCAAGTTATCGTGGATGTTGCAGCATATCCAGTCGACCGTCCCTTCGATTATTTAGTGCCTCCTGAAATGGCGCCAATTATTGAAATGGGGTGTCGAGTAAAAGTACCCTTTGGACCACGAAATGTACTCGGATTTGTTGTAGCCATCAAAAACGAAACCGATGTTCCAATAGAAAAGATAAAACCAGTATCTGAACTCCTGGACTTTGAACCGGTTCTAACAGGTGAGATGCTGGAACTGGCGAAATGGTTAAAGAATGAAACCATTTGTTATGAAATTGATGCCCTTCAAGTGATGCTTCCGTCTGCGTTAAGGGCAAAATACGAAAAAATAGTCAACCTGCAAGTGGACGCTCATCTTTTGCCAGAAGCTTTGCAAGAAATTTTCAGTACTTCTTTGCATGTGAATCTAAAGGAATTTGAAAAAAATAATTTACTTCCTGAGTTGAAAAAGGCATTAAAAGGCAAACAGGTTTCCATTGAAGATGTTGTAAAACAAAAAGGCAAAGTAAAGGAAATTCGAAAGGTACAAATAACTGAAGATGTTGATAAGTTAACCGAAATTCATCAACAAATTTCAAATCGTGCCAGGAAGCAAAAGCAGCTTGTAGAATGGATGCAGCATCATCTTGGTGAAATTATGGACCCTGACGTAATTTATAAAGAAGCAGATGCTTCCGCACAGGTACTAAATGCGGTGGTTGAGCTAGGTGCAGCTTCTTTTGTACAACAAGAGGTATATCGTGATCCTTTTACGAAAGAAGTGCAAAAAACGAATTTTTTAAGTTTAACAGATGAGCAATCGGTGGCATTGAATCACATTATGTCTGCCCTCGAAGAGAAAAAGCAGGAAACCTTTTTGGTGCATGGGGTAACGGGAAGTGGGAAAACAGAAGTATATTTGCAAACCATTGCCAAAGTATTAAGTGATGGGAAAGAGGCCATCGTCTTAGTGCCTGAAATTTCCTTAACACCACAGATGACAGAGCGATTTCGATCTCGTTTCGGTGAATTGGTAGCAGTGATGCACAGTGGATTATCTGTTGGCGAAAAGTATGACGAGTGGAGAAAAATTCACCAAGGGAAAGTAAAGGTGGTAGTGGGGGCGCGTTCCGCTGTTTTTGCGCCTTTCGAAAATGTTGGCATTATCATCTTGGATGAAGAACATGAATCGACCTATAAGCAGGAGGATTCGCCGAGATATCATGCGCGCGATGTAGCAATCTGGCGCGGTAAGTATCATGAATGTCCAGTAATATTAGGTAGTGCTACTCCATCATTAGAATCATTTGCTAGAGCCAAAAAAAATGTATATACATTACTTACCTTAAAAGAGCGTGCGTTAAAGCAATCCTTGCCTAAGGTTCAAATCGTTGATATGCGGGATGAGCTGAAAAAAGGAAATCGATCCATGTTCTCTCAAAGTCTGGTGGAATCTATACAAGCTCGATTAGAAAGAAAGGAACAAATTGTTCTGTTTCTAAATCGAAGCGGCTATTC
>DAMDNS010000566.1:0-1564 GCA_032083605.1 Ureibacillus sp. | reverse complement strand
AAACCAACCATGATTTTTTCGAAGGGTGGTTTCGTGTCGGTACCAGTTGTGATTGCTGCGAAACTGGCTAAAATACCGGTAGTCATCCATGAATCGGACGTAACTCCTGGTCTTGCCAATAAAATTGCGCTTCCCTTTGCATCACATGTTTTTACAATATTCCAGGATACCTTAAAGTATTTGCCAAGTGATAAGGCAACTTGTACGGGTTCAATCGTCCGTGAGCAATTGTTTAAGGGGAACGCAGTGAAAGGCAAGAGCATTTGCGGGTTTACCGACGACAAACAAGTACTGCTTATAATGGGAGGAAGTCTAGGATCTGTTGTCTTAAATGATTCATTAAGAAGTAATTTACCGGAGTTGCTTGCAAGCTATAATGTGATCCATTTATGCGGGAAAGGAAATGTGGACGAAACATTAGATAGCTTGAAAGGGTATAAGCAATTCGATTATGTCACGACAGAGCTTCCAGATTTACTCCATGCTGCCGATTTCGTGGTTTCTCGTGCAGGATCCAATTCAATTTTCGAATTTCTGGCATTAAAAATTCCTATGCTGCTAATTCCTCTAAGTGCTGCTAAAAGTCGTGGAGATCAGATTTTAAATGCGAATATTTTTGAACGACAAGGCTTTGCCCATGTATTGGAGGAGGAAATGCTTTCTAAAAATACATTCATGAAAGCGATAAATACGTTAACTAAACGAAGTAATGAGTATATCGATGCCATGAAAAAATCTGAAAGTCCAAAAACACCAGATGAAATGGTAAAGCTGATCATCCAATATGAAAAATAATAAGTAGTCTAAGATGCACACAACTATTAAAAAAAGCTACCCGGAAATTTCTTCGGGTAGCTTTTATGTTATGGATAAGTTCAATCATGGCTTATCGCTAGGTTCTTTGCGATAAGTCAAGCTTTCTAATAGAGTTAAGACAAGCCTTACATTGCTTGTTCTTCTTCGTTTGATTGGTCGTTTGCTGACACAATGTAGAAGAGGTCCTTTGTAATTTTATATAAATCAAATTTTGTTTCGCCAGCATTGATTTCTTCGAATAGTGCCGGGTTTGTTTCCATGGCCTCAATTACGTAAGGTAATTTTTGTGCAGCACGTTTTGATTTTTCATTTTCTTTACGAATGCGTAAGAATACAGTATGAATATCTTTCTCGAAAAATAGTTCTTTCAGGAATTCATGCTTTGCAGCTTGGTTATATCCTTTACCTTGAAACGGTACACCTATCCATGTTCCAAGGAAGCCGGCTCCATCTTGAATATCATATAAAGTAATCGTGCCAATTGGTTGACCCCAGTCATCGGTTATGGTTCTCGAGATAGTCTTTCCTAGTTGTTCTTCTTCTAATAATTGTTTCGTTATAAATAGATATTCTTCTGGTGAGTTTGCTTTATGTCGAACATACGGGAAAACTGTTGGGTGTGACATCAATTGGTATAACTCATTAGTCTCTGCAAGATCTCTATATTTTAACAAATGAAACGCCTCCTTTTATAGAATAGTTGTAAATCCAAAAATTAGATTGTTACAAGGCAACATTTCAAAATATA
>DAMDNS010000565.1:0-1570 GCA_032083605.1 Ureibacillus sp. | reverse complement strand
TTTGTATATATTTCAAGTACACTTCAGCTACATTTTATTAAATCACTTAAATATTTATATTTAGTTCCGTCTGCTCTACTCTTTTCACAAACTCTTCATTGAGAATTCTAAAAATAAGAATTAATTTATCCGGCTAATTCCATCCTGTTTTTGAAATTTAAAATGCGTTTAAAACATATTATATTAACAATTAGTCTTTTTAGCTCGACACTAACAATGGCGGAGCTTCCCCAAGACTCAAGAAGACCCGGTGGAATTGCAGTCGTTCCATTATCGACTGATATTACTCAAGTCACTTTTCAACATAAACCCGTTTTAATCAGTCAAGAAGGTCATCAACGTTATGCTGTAGTAGGTATTCCATTATCTACACCACTCGGCAGCATTCAGCTCAATACCAATAAAGCGCCTATTCCAATAGAAGTTAAGTCTTATCCTTATGCTGAGCAACGGATTAAAGTCAATAATCAAGACTATGTGAACCCCAACCAAAGTCAGTTAGATCGTTATGCTCAAGAAGCGAAAGAACAAAATGAAGTTTATAACTTTTTCACATCAAGTTCATGGCAAAGCTTACCCAAATTTATACGTCCCACTTCAGGGAAATTTACCAATTCTTTTGGAAGAAAACGCTTTTTTAATGGTGAAGAACGTGCACCTCACTCAGGTCTTGATATTCCAGCCCCTGTAGGTCAAAAAGTAATTGCACCAGCAGATGGCGTGGTCGTTCAGACAGGAAACTATTTCTTTAATGGCCAAACTGTATTAATTGATCACGGCCAAGGCCTAGTCAGCATGTTTTGCCATTTAAGCTCAATCAAAGTAGAGAAAGGCCAACATATCCGCCAAGGAGAAACATTAGGTTTAGTGGGCAAAACAGGACGCGTGACAGGCCCTCATTTACATTGGGGCATGAGTCTTAATAATGCTCGGGTGGATCCGCAACTTTTTCTAAATACACCTCGTTAATTTAAAGCCTTACGAAAATACTTTGGTGCTTCAACATAACCTTCTTTTAGATAAAATTGATGTGCCAAAGGTCTTTGTATTCCTGAATGCAATTCCATTCGATCACAACCACGCTGCTTAGCTAGACGCTCGGCTTCTTGCATAAGCAGATGCGCCACTCCTTTACGACGTATATTCTGATCAACGCACAAATAGCAGATTTTGGCAAAATCTCCTTTTAAGGCAATTTGCGGAATAAAATAGAGGGACAAAACTCCATATACATGCGAATCATCGGCTGCGACCAATGTAATTGCATTGGGATCTTCACTTAACTTTTGAAATTGTTCCTGAACCAATCCTAGAGGCTGCGAGTATCCCATTTGCTCCAGCAAGTGACATATGGCCTCGGTATCTTGCGACTGTGCTAAACGGATATTCATCCAATATTCTCCTTAATATTTTTTGAATTATTCTTATCACAAAAAAAGCCAACATCACTGTTAGCTTTTCTTTTTTGAGGCATTCATATGAAATTATGCAGCTTCAATAATCTCAAAATCGTGAGTAATTTCTACGCCACCATCAGAAAGCATTTTACTTGCTGAACAATATTTTTCAG
>DAMDNS010000564.1:0-1576 GCA_032083605.1 Ureibacillus sp. | reverse complement strand
CCAACTAGCGGAAGTATCTACATAGACGGTGAAAACATCTCCAAAATGAATAAACAACAGCTCAGAGCAATTCGACGTGAAAAAATGAGCATGGTGTTTCAAAACTTCGGTTTATTTCCACAAAGAACAGTCCTTGCTAACACCGAATACGGTTTAGAAGTGCGCGGTATCCCTAAAGAAGAGAGAACAAAAAAAGCGGAAGTCGCTTTAGAAAATGCAGGGTTATTACCATATAAAGATCAATTCCCTAGCCAATTATCCGGAGGGATGCAACAGCGTGTCGGATTGGCGCGTGCATTGGCAAATGACCCGGATATCTTGTTAATGGATGAGGCTTTCTCGGCACTTGACCCATTAATTCGAAAAGATATGCAGGACGAATTATTGGACCTGCAACAAAAAGTAAAGAAGACGATTATATTCATTACACATGATTTAAACGAAGCATTACGTATCGGTGATCGCATTGCATTGATGAAGGATGGGAAAATCATTCAAATAGGTACAGGTGAAGAGATTTTAACTAATCCAGCAAACGATTACGTGAGGACCTTCCTCGAGGATGTAGACCGGTCGAAGGTATTGACAGTCGAAAATGCCATGATCCGTCCTATCTCGGTGAATATTGAAATCGACGGACCGAAAGTTGCGTTAAAACGTATGCGTGAAGAAGAAGTCAGTGTATTGCTTGCAGTCGATAAAAATAGAGAGTTTAAAGGGTATATCACTGCCGATGATGCATTGGAAGCTTCAAAACGAGGAGAAAAAGATGTCGTGGGCATCTTAAAAACAGATATGCCTCAAGTTCCTCCTGAAATGCTCATCCAAGATGTACTAGGAATAATCTCGGAATCCCCAACTCCTTTAGCAGTAGTAAAGGAAGATAAATTAGTTGGTGTATTAATTAAAGGCGTAGTCATCCAATCTCTTGCTTCTGATACTGAGGAGGTGGCTGCACATGAGTAAAATGTTGGATTCTATTCCAAGTCTGCCGGTTGCAGATACGGTGGAGTCAATGATGGATTGGTTAACGGGTAATTTATCAGGATTATTCAGCTTTATTCAATCTGGTGGTAAGAATGCCATGAATTTTATCACGGATATGCTCGTTGCGATTCCGCCGGTGGTCTTTATATTAGTGATTGCCTTAATCGCATTTTTTGCAACAGGAAGAAAGTTTGGTTTAGCCATCTTTTCAATCATCGGTCTATTATTCATATATAACCAAGGCTTATGGGATGAGCTGATGAACACCATCACGCTTGTTATTTTTTCAAGTATTATTGCGATTATTATAGGGATTCCATTAGGGATTTTAATGTCGAAAAGCATGGTTGCGGAAAATATCATTAAGCCAATTTTAGACTTCATGCAAACAATGCCAGGGTTTGTTTATTTAATCCCGGCGGTTGCCTTCTTTGGCATTGGCGTGGTGCCAGGCGTGTTTGCTTCGGTTATCTTCGCATTACCGCCTACTGTTCGTTTTACAAACCTGGGTATTCGACAAGTACCAAAAGAATTAGTGGAAGCATCCGATTCTTATGGGAGTACTGGATGGCAAAAACTGTTCAAGGTA
>DAMDNS010000563.1:0-1646 GCA_032083605.1 Ureibacillus sp. | reverse complement strand
ATTGGTCAATGAGTTTGTATATTGTGCTTGGATGGTTTGCTCTAAATGTTCATTATCTTTTCTTACTTCATATGAATATAATCCTAGCGCTAACACTGCAATGGAAAGTAAATAGATAGCACTTTTCATAGTTTCCCTCCTTAGTAACAGAATATATGTTCACCAATTTGCTTAATTTGCGGTCTTGACCAAATCCATTTACTCGTCGCTGTTTTAGGGTTGAAATAGTAAAGTGCATTTTCTGTTGGATCCCATCCATTCATGGCATCCAGAACAGCCTCTTTTGCTCTTGCATTCGGTGTCAGCCAAATCTGACCATCTGCGACTGCAGTAAACGCACCAGGCTGGAAAATGATTTCAGAAATCGAATTAGGGAATTCAGGGGATTCTAAACGATTTAAAATAACCGCTGCTACTGCTACTTGTCCTTCATAAGGTTCACCGCGCGCCTCACCGTAAACAGCATTCGCCATTAACTGCAAATCTCGTTCAGAATATTTCACCGGAAGCTGCACATCGGTACTCTCCGACTGACCTGCTGCACCGGCAGTTGTCTGTTGAGCTAACGGGATTCCACCATAATAAGTAAAACGGTTTCCTTTTTCAATTTGTTGATGAACCCATTCACTATCAAAATCACTTATTCCTGCAAGCTTATTTTTTGTTTTCGAACCAGCAATTCCATCAACTCCAAGTCCATATTGCTCTTGGAAATTGCGTAACGCCCAATATGTTCCGTATCCGAAAATCCCATCAATTTTACCCTTATAAAATCCTAAGTATTGTAATCGTGCCTGCAACTCAATAACATCATTACCAAAGGCTCCTCGCTCAATCGTTTGTCCTGAAAATGCTA
Source organism: Ureibacillus sp. (assembly GCA_032083605.1). Lineage (GTDB taxonomy): Bacteria > Bacillota > Bacilli > Bacillales_A > Planococcaceae > Ureibacillus. Next base: position 790 of record DAMDNS010000563.1, on the reverse strand, counting down.
ATGGTTCATCTGGCTTTATTATTGTAAGTGTGCCAAATACTAAGATGACAGTCATAATAATACTTCTTACCATTTATTTCACTCCTTTCTCATAGCATGTAAAAAAGATTTAGTTTTATACGTTTTACATCAGAAAAAGCATATAAAGCTAAAAATTAGAAAAAATTTATTTCGCAATACTTGGCTGGGCTCTAGGCCTTTAAGCGGTTAGCCAAGTTGTAATTACAAGTTAATTTTCTTGACCGACAAAAAAGCCCCTATTTTCATCATTCACATGAAAATAGAGGCTTTTAAATTTTATTTTGTTCAAATAAATGCTGTACAAGATGTTGGTGGGCTAATTTGACCTTTCTAAGGGCAAACCACCAAAGGAATAGCATGAACGGTGCAATTAAATATGTCCAATAACCTTGGAAGGTTAAAATTGAATTGTAGGTAATATGTAGAAATATTGGTGCGGCAAATGAAAGAATTAAATACTCGGCTGCTTTATCATTTTGAGCAAATTTGCTTTTTCCATAATAATAGCCCATCACAACGCCAAATAAAGCATGGCTTGAAACTGGCAAAACGGCTCTTACAAATGCGGTATCAATCCCAAAGGTTAATAAATATAGGACATTTTCTACAGTTGCAAAGCCCAGAGAAACGCTGGCACCATATAAAATCCCATCATAGGGATCATCAAATTCAATATGTCTGAAAATCAATGTAAAAATCACAAGCCACTTGAAAAACTCCTCTAGCCCACTCGAAAATAAAACATTTGCCAAAAATGGGTTAGTAATGG
>DAMDNS010000562.1:0-1652 GCA_032083605.1 Ureibacillus sp. | reverse complement strand
CTCAAGACTACGAATCTGTGTTTTCAACTCCGTATAATTATCAAATAGAATTGGTGAAAGCTGTTCGTCAGTAAAAATTTCAATGGATTCTTGTCCATCCTGCTTTAAAAAAATATAAACACTTTCTTCATCTTTTAAAAGTTTTGCTAAAATTGCAACCCGTTCAAGGGGATAAAATCCTTTTACTGTACTATGCTCAACGATAAAGGCGATTTTCTTTTTTAAAGAAGGTACACTTAGTTCATTCTGCATAAAATCCCATCCTTTCCCAGCTATAATTAAATTATGGTGAAAAATTTGAAAGTATGTGTGAAAATTAACAATAGAGTTTTTGCAAAGAGGTTACTAGATTTTCAAGTTTATGCACCAGCATGGACAAAGATGATAGGAAGTGGAAGAAAAATGAAAATGCGCTCAGCCATTGTGGTAGGAGGAACAGGTTTAGTAGGCTCGAACCTTGTCAAATTATTATGTAATAGTGAAGAATATATATCTGTCACAGTAATTGCTCGCAGAAAGCTAGAATTCGAACATCCAAAACTAACTGTTAAAATACGTTCTCTTCATGAATTGGAAGAAAAAGATATAGAATTTGCTCATGAAATTTTCTGCTGTCTAGGGACGACCATCAAAAAAGCAGGCTCACGTGCAGAATTTGAAAAAGTAGATGTAGAATATCCGTTGCAAATGGCCTCTTTGGCTAAAAAGTGTGGAATCATGCATTTCATAATCATTTCAGCCATGGGAGCAAATGAAAAATCACAAATTTACTATAATCGGGTGAAGGGGAAGGTTGAAAAAGAACTTAAGGCGCTAGAATTGCCGCAGCTTTCCATTATAAGACCATCGTTATTAGTGGGAGAACGAAATGAATTCCGACTGGGCGAAAAGTTGGGAGAATGGGTATTAAAGCTTCTTAATCCACTACTTTCCGGGCCATTGAAGAAATACCGTTCGATTGAAGCTAGCCAGGTTGCGTCAGCTATGAAGGTAATTGCATTGTACGGTAAAAAATTACCGGTAATGATTTATGATTCAGCACAGCTTGCGACATTAAGAATGCCGGAAGTACAAGAAGAAGAGCCGGTTTCTCGCGAAGAAATTTTTAATTGGGATAAATTCAAAAAAGAAGAGCTCCAGCCCGTTGATGAGGAAGTTGTGTTTGATCGTGTCAAGCTTCAGGAACTGCAAGTGAAAGATGACGCTAGACAATAGACAAGTAAATAGGGAATGAAAGAACGTCCTCCGCTAATACTAAATCTTAGTAGGAGGACTTTTTTATTTTCTCCATAAAGCCATTCAAAATTTTTTGTTAAAAGCTGTGTTAATAAACCATGTGTTGACTCTTTCTTTTTGGGACATGATAAGTATGTTTTGTGATGACTAATTCGTATTAAAGGGGAAGTACAATGCTTGATTCAATACTCTTTCAAATAGTTGCAATTATTGGACTTGGAATTTTGTCACAATGGCTTGCTTGGCGCTTTAGACTTCCAGCTATCGTCGTTATGTCACTTGTTGGCTTGATAGTTGGGCCATTTCTTGGTTTGTTCAATCCAAAAGAAAGCTTTGGGGATATTTTTAATCCGGTTATTTCATTAGCTGTTGCGATTATTTTATTTGAAGGTAGTTTAAGTCTGGATATTCGAGAA
>DAMDNS010000561.1:0-1666 GCA_032083605.1 Ureibacillus sp. | reverse complement strand
ATTATAGAAATTATACGAATGCTAGAATTGCAGCAACACCAACGATGCTTAATAGAACGAAGAAGATCATTGTTACGTAAGTTGCAACTTTTTGAGCGCTTGCGGATTGTGTAATCCCCCAGCTCACTAAGAATGACCATAAACCATTTGCTAAGTGGAATGTAGCAGATAAAATACCTACGATGTAGAATACTAACATCGCTGGATTGCTAACGATTTCTTCCATCATATTAAAGTCAACGTCTGACCCAAGTGCTTTTTGAATACGTGTTTGGAAAATATGCCAAGCAATGAAAATTACAAGGAATACTCCTGTAAAACGTTGTAATACGAACATCCAGTTACGGAAAGTGCCGAAGCGTTTTACATTTGGTGTAGCTGTGAATGCAATATACAGACCGTATAATCCGTGGAATAAAATAGGTATGTAAATTACAATCCATTCAACAATTAATAATAGGTAATGTGGAACATACTCCATAATACCGATTGAATTGTTGTAATTGTCTTCTCCACCAGTAGCAGTGAAGTTCAGTGATAAGTGGAACACTAAGAACAGACCTACAGGAATCACACCTAATAGTGAATGTAAGCGTCTCCAGTAAAACTCATGATTTTTTGACAAGACTATTACCCCCCTCAGTACTTTTAAATACGCAAGACAATATCGTCACCATTTTGTAAAGGATCCATCATTGACTGTGTATTTCATAATGGTACAATATTATGACATGTTCATTGTACTCTCAAGTGGTACAAGCGTCAAGGTAACTTCGGATATTTTATACATCCTTTTAAATAATAAATATTCTATTTTAATAGTAATTTTTCTACTTAATGAAATTTTTATGTTTATTTTATCTAAAACAAGAAAAAAAGAAAGAGGTATTTTTAAAATGACATCGATTGAGAACAAAACTGTTCCAGTATTTGGCTATGATATCTTACGCGATTACTTACTCCCAACCATTCTTGGAAAGCATGAAAAAGATGTTCTTTACTGGGCTGGAAAGGACTTGGCAAGAAAATTTCCATGTACTGATATACAGCTGATTATCTCCTTTTTCCAGGATGCAGGCTGGGGCCTTTTAACTTTAACAGAGGAAGAAAAGGATGGCTATATCTTTCAATTAACAAATGATGTCGATCTATTAAAAATAACAGAGCGCTCTTTTCGAATTGAGGCAGGGTTTATTGCCCAACAGATTCAATCCATCAACGGCTGCTTAACCGAATGCTATGATGAAAAAAATGAAAAACAGCATCAAATTACGTTTACAGTCAAGTGGGATAAAAAAGAGAAAATGGTGTAAAGCAAGATTTCGATTCTTGGCTTTGCAATCCCCCTTTCTACCATATAAATAAAGTAGCCAATTCCTGCAAGAATTCATTTTTGCAGGAATTGGCTTTTAACTTTCCTAAGCTAGGACCTCGACAAGATTAAACTCATCATGTAATACATTTGCTGCTCGTACCATTTCATCTTGAGGTACTACAACAGAGACTTTGATTTCAGAGGTGCTAACCATCTTAACTAGAATTTTCTCTTTTCGCAAGCGATCGAACATACGAGCTGCGACACCAGGATTGGACACCATTCCAGCACCAACGATTGAAACCTTGGCTAACCCCACCTCGAAATCTGCGAAACTAAAACCTAGCGCTG
>DAMDNS010000560.1:0-1674 GCA_032083605.1 Ureibacillus sp. | reverse complement strand
AAATTGTCCTTGAGCAAATTGGTCTGCAGGATGAACCGAAAAAGCTGGTGAAACATTATTCGGGCGGGATGAAAAGACGCTTAAACATTGGAGTTGCGCTGCTTCATGAACCAAAATATTTAATCATGGACGAACCAACTGTCGGAATCGATCCACAATCCAGAAATCATATCCTCGAAACTGTTAAAAAGTTAAATGAACAAACAAATATGGCAATTCTATACACAAGTCACTACATGGAAGAAGTCGAATTTTTATGTAATCGTATTTACATTATGGATAAGGGTAGAATCATTGCTTCCGGCAGAAAAGAAGAAATAAAAGCTGTACTTTCATCCGAGAATACAATTCATGTCAAACTGGAAAAGCATTCAAAAGCTTTTGTAAATGATCTATTAAACCAGCCCATCCTTTCGAATGTCATTGCAAAAGAAGCGGAAGTTACGTTTACTGTTACAAAAGGGATGAATTTTTTGCCAATCCTTCTTTCGCTTTGCGAAAAAAATAATGTTATTTTAAATGGTTTTCAAGTTGAAGAGCCGACCCTTGAAGATGTCTTCCTGCATTTGACCGGTCGAGCATTACGGAATTAGGGGGCAATTCGAATATGATTTTTGCACTGATTAAAAAGCACATTAAAATCTTATTCAGAAGTCCTGCCGAGCTCTTAACCTTATTCGTGATGCCGATAGTGCTTATCTGTATTTTAAGTTTTGCTTTGGGCTCCATCATGGAAGGGGATTCCGAAATGACAACCATTGAGTTGGCCATTGTTGGGAGTGAAGAAGAGGGCGAGGAATTTCACAGCTTTATCAATGATTTACCACAGACAGCCACATTAGATCAGAAAGCAATTGAAAATCTACAAAGCTCCTTGCCGGTTTCAATGCTATTGGAGAATTTAAATTCCAGTAAAGAAATGCAAGAGCTGCTTCATATTACGCAACTTGAAGCGACAGGTCTAGAAGAAGCAAAGGAAAGTGGGGAATATGATGTCATTCTAGAAATACCGAATAATTTTACAGCGGATTATTTAAATGCAAGTTTCTATGATGAAGAAAAACCAAAGTTTAAAGTTTACTTAAATGAGAATGAACAAATTACCTCCACTATCGCTAAGCATCTCGTGGATTTCTTTCAGCAGCAATACACACTGATTTCCGTTTTAGGGGAAAATAATCTTCTGATGGATCAATCTCCGCTTCCAGCTAATGAAATAGAATCCAACATTCGCTTAGTTGATTCTTTGGAAGAGGTTTCTTCAAGCGTCTATTATACATTTAGTATGACGGTCATGTTTATGTTATATGTTGCAAGTACTTTGGCTAGTCAATCCTATTTGGAAAAGTATATGCATATTTTTGATCGTATTTTACTTGCTCAAATTCATCCGAGCACCTATCTATTAAGTGTTGTGATTTCGTCGATGCTCTTTTCATTACTGCAGGCAGTTTTCTTATTTTCCTTTTCGTATTTCGTTTTTGATCTAAGATTTGTACAGTGGGAGCTATATTTATTGATGACGGTGCTGCTTTCTGTTGTCGTAGGAGCCATAGGAGCACTTTTATGTTCGATTAACTACCGCTCTAATTCCGCAAGTGCTTCCAATCTATTTTCCAATGTGATTGTTGCGATTTTGGCCTTTTTTGGAGGGAGTTACTTTAATATTAGCAG
>DAMDNS010000559.1:0-1681 GCA_032083605.1 Ureibacillus sp. | reverse complement strand
TGAGAGCTTTATCAATTCGTCGGCAAATGCCGCTACGTCTTCCCCAGTAACATCCAGCACATGCTTCCCTTCTGCCGCACTCGCTTCAAACAATTCATACAGATTGATGATTTCTTCACCAAATCCATATCCGAAATTCCACATGTACTTTTGAATCTTTTTGAACACAAAGGCGTAATCATTTGGCAGGGAATTCACTTTTTTCATAAAAGCCTTGTATTCCTTCTTGCTTTCTAAATCGCCAATAATTAGCTCAATAAACTTCTTCATATTATTTCTCCCCCTTTAAGCTATTAATTTTTGAAGATACAAAATTCCATTTTTCCCAAAACAATTCAAGTTCCTGACGACCAGCATCGTTCAAAGTATAAAACTTGCGGGGCGGCCCCATATCGGATGGTTTCTTTGCTATATTCACTAAATTTTTCTTCTCTAATCTCACAAGTATCGTGTAGACCGTCCCTTCAACCACTTCAGTAAACCCAAGCTCGTTAAGACGGCGTGTGATCTCGTAGCCATAGGTTTCGTTGCGACTAATGATTTCCAGAACGCAGCCTTCCAACGAGCCCTTCAGCATTTCAGTTAAATTTTCCATGTCCAGATCCCTCTCTATTTTGTATCACTTATATTCAGTATTACTTAGTACCAGAGCAAAAATTAACTTAATAGCTTTCACCATTCGAGCTATTAAGTATTGCTTACTACAGGTATATCGTAATACAGAGTAGCGGAAGTGTCAAGTGATTTTAAAAATTAATCAGTCGAATTTTTTCTTACAAAAAAGCCCCATCAACTCGAAAATTGATGGGGGCTCACTATTTTATTACATAAATTCTTTCACTAGTTCGTTGAATTGACCTTCTTCAAGGTTCATGTCCAGGTCAGCTAATGGTTGCTCTGAGTAGCCTGGTACTTTTTCTTGGTATGATTTTGTTTCAAGATCCTGGTAGATGATACCTGTTACCAGTCCTTCTTTTTCCATTACGGTTTGCATTGCTAGCTCTCTATTTTGAGGGTCATAGCCTTCGATGTCAGCTAGTTTTGTTAGGTGCTCTTTGAACCATTCGTATGTGTTGATTTTGTTGTATGTTACACATGGGCTGAACACGTTGATGAAAGAGAAGCCTTTGTGCTGGATTCCTGCTTCGATTAAAGCAGTTAACTCTTTGATGTCAGTTGAAAAGCCTTGTGCGACGAATGTTGCACCTGCAGATAAAGCCACTTCCAATGGTTTTAATGAAGGTTCGATCGCCCCACCAGGCGTTGATTTCGTGATGAAACCTTGTGCCGAGCGCGGTGAAGTTTGCCCTTTTGTTAAACCATAGATTTGGTTATCCATCACAACGTAAGTTACGTCGATGTTACGACGGATGGCATGTACTGTATGTGCCATACCGATGGCAAATCCATCACCGTCACCACCTGACGCGATTACGTTTAAGTCACGGTTAGCCATTTTTAGACCTTGTGCGATTGGTAGCGCGCGGCCATGAATTCCGTGGAATCCGTATGAATTGATGTACCCGGCGATACGGCCTGAACAGCCGATCCCTGCAACTACCGCTAATTCGTGCGGCTCGATGCCTACATTTGCTGCAGCACGTTGAATCGCTGCTTGTACTGAGAAGTCGCCGCAGCCAGGGCACCAGTTCGGTTTCACTGAGTTACGAAAATCTTTAAA
>DAMDNS010000558.1:0-1685 GCA_032083605.1 Ureibacillus sp. | reverse complement strand
GATTTTATGAAAAACTTAAGCTTTGCGTTCCAAAATAGAGCAGGTTTAAGTTTTGTCTAAACCAATTTTTACTTTTACACACCATTATATCTACACATTCCAATGGTTTAGTCGAGGAAAATTTACGTTTTAGTAGATATCCGCTTAAGCGAGTTTCGCACATGAAGCGATAGTTCGTGTTTTTCTGATTTGGTGGTTCTAAGTAAAGTGCATGCAGGATAAATATCACTATATGGAGGGATTGTTATGCAAAAAATACTTTTTGTTGGCGCCGGTTCAATGGCGGAAGCACTGATTCAAGGCTGGGTAGAGCAGAAAGTAATCCCAAGCGAAAACATTTATATTACAAATCGATCGAATCACGAAAGATTAATCAAATTAAATGAAAACTATGACGTCAATATTTTGGATGATCATGAAAAAATCGGGGAAATGGACTTAATCATTTTAGCAACAAAACCAAAGGATATCGTACCTGCCATGGAAAGAATTCGGCCATTTATAAGTAATCATACCGCCATCCTTTCAGTACTTGCAGGAATACCTATCCAAACAATTGAAGAAGGTATTGGAAACCGCCCTATTGCACGAGTAATGCCAAATACTTCCGCTACAATCGGAATGTCGGCAAGCGGGATTGCATTTAATGCGCAAGTAGATGATTATCAAAAGGTTCTATACTTACAGATGCTAGAAGCGATTGGAATCGTGATAGAGGTTGATGAAGATAAACTCCATGCAGTTACAGCCCTTTCAGGAAGCGGACCTGCTTATCTTTATTACTTACTTGAAGCATGGGAAGCGGTTGGAGCTGAATTCGGCTTATCAAAAGAGGTAGTTCGCGAATTAATGGTGCAAACAATTGCTGGTTCTGCTGCGATGCTTCAATCGGTCAAAGAAGAGCCTACTGTTTTACGCAGAAAAGTAACAAGTCCAGGTGGTACAACGGAAGCTGGAATTATGGCCTTGGAAAGTAACCGTTTCAATGAAGCAATTTATGCTTGTATAAAAAGTGCGGAAGCAAGATCGAGAGAATTGGCTAAGGGGCAATAATAGTGGGCTGTCTTTGGATGTATAACCTAATTTTCTACGACTTCTAAACGAATGCTCATTAGCCAATACTGATACTTTTTTGTTGAATATTACTATTTAAATTAGAATATTTCCTAGGAAATGTCGTTTTTTACTATTTAACTCTGTCGAAAGGTGTAATTTTTCCTATTTTTATAATTCACAGTTTTACAATTATCTATTTATTTCACTTAAAAACGCGTGAACAATGTAGAAATTTGTACACGCGTTTTTGTTTATTTCCTACTTTATAAAATACCTGCACGAATTCGTTTTACGATGGAATATGTAGTGTAAACCGCCATTGGACATAATATTGCAGCTAATAACAGCCAGAAGTTGAGTGCTTGGGCAGCTTTTAAACCTTCATAATTCGTTGCGATATATATGAATACCCCAATTAATAATAGATAGCTTAGCACATTTGGAAAAATGACAAGTAAACGTAATACAGCAGGATTTAATTTTGGCTGATTCAACGTAATCCCTCCCCACAAACTATCATATCTATAAATTCTCGAATAATCTATTATTTTCTTAAAAATATCGACTTTCTACGACAAATAAAAAAGCGAGCTTTCAATATTCTCGCTTTTACTTTTATTTATTCCTCA
>DAMDNS010000557.1:0-1716 GCA_032083605.1 Ureibacillus sp. | reverse complement strand
TTTCATATTTACAAGTGATTAAGAGAGGAGTACAATAAATCCGCAATCAAGAAATAAATAAAATAAATGGCCAAATCTCATTTTTTGAGAACGGAGGACCCGATCTTTTGGGGTTAATTCTGCAGTTGCAGAAGGGATGATTTTAAGCTTCTTCGCCATCCTACCCGTCAGCTAACTTCGTCGGCTAAAGCGAAGGAGGTCTACATGACCGCCTAATTCAAGGTGCCCATTTGTTGGTAATTCAACAAATGTGCTGCTTGTATTCAATGCGGTCTTTTATTATGCAATTTTTTAGAAGCTAGTGAAGGAAACTTATTAAGAGAAGGATAGTTATTACTTCAAAATCGAGGAGAAGGAACATGAAAAATATACTTTTAGAAGGGCTTAATCCTTCTAAAATTTTGGTGCTGGGATTTGCTTTGGTCATCTTTGTAGGAGCCTTTTTATTAACACTGCCGATTTCTACAGCAAATGGCGTTAGCATATCATTTTTGGATGCTTTGTTTACTGCTACTTCGGCAACTTGCGTAACTGGACTTGTGGTTGTTGATACCGGTAATACATTCTCGATGTTTGGTGAAATTGTGATTCTGGTGCTTATTCAAATCGGTGGTTTAGGGTTCATGACCTTTGCGACATTTTTATTTACATTGTTGGGCAAGAAAATTTCGCTAAAAGAAAGACTCCTTCTAAAGGAAGCGTATAATGCAACGTCAACTGCAGGTATGGTGAAATTGGTGAAAAGGATCTTGATGTTTACAGTGATTGTGGAAGGTATCGGGGCATTTTTGCTCACAATGCGATTTGCATTCGATATGCCATTTGGCGAGGCTGTCTACTTCGGGATTTTCCATAGTGTTTCTATTTTTAATAATGCGGGCTTTGATATTTTTGGAGATTTCAATAGTTTAACGGGCTATGTGGATGATCCATTCGTAGTTTTAACTATAAGTGCCCTGATTATTATAGGTGGTCTTGGATTTGTAGTGATCAATGAATTGTATGAATATCGTGAAACACACAAACTTTCATTGCATACAAAGGTTGTTTTAACGGCATCGGTTATCCTGATCATTGGGGCATCTATCTTAATTTTCCTATTTGAATACGGTAACGATAAAACGCTCGGTCCCCTAAATATGGGAGGGAAGCTATTAGGTGCCATTTTCCATGGTATCAGTCCTAGAACAGCGGGTGCCAATACGTTATCCATGGGCGATTTAACATATGCGACGCTGTTTTTAACGATTTTCCTTATGTTTATCGGGGGCGGTTCAGGCTCCACTGCAGGAGGTATCAAGGTATCGACTTTTGCCGTGTTAATGGCGACCGTCATTTCTCAGTTAAAAGGGAAGGAAGATGTGGTCTTATTTAAACGCAGAATAGTTGAAGAAACAATTCTAAAAGCGATGACGGTTGCGGTCAGTGGAATGATGATTGTGGTCATGGTTACCTTCTTGCTTAGTATTACGGAGCATGGCCATGATTTTATGATGTATTTATTTGAAGCTACTTCAGCATTTGGAACGGTTGGTCTATCCATGGGCTTAACTCCGGAATTATCGCCGATCGGACGAATACTGATTATTATGACGATGTTTATCGGAAGATTGGGTCCGTTAACGCTCGGCTTTGCAATTACAAGAAAACAAACAAAAGAAGCTTACAAACGTCCAAAAGGAACAATGATGATTGGATAATTCAAAATCAGGAGTG
>DAMDNS010000556.1:0-1732 GCA_032083605.1 Ureibacillus sp. | reverse complement strand
TTGAGCTGCCATTGGTTCATAACCACGAAGGCATTTGGAGTTTTTGAAATCAATCTCTAATTTGTTTTCGATCGGAAGATCAAAAAACTGTTTTGCAATGTCTAGTTGTTTTTGGAGAACTTCAGAAGCGATACCATGATTTTTAATATAGAAGAAACCTGTTGTTCTGCATGCTTTATGGATTTCCCACGCAACAGATTTCCGTTTTTCTAGGTTATCGGAAAAACTGTCGCTTAAGTCGATTACTGGAATACTTTTAGCCGTAGAAGGTGGTGTGTATATCAACATTTTTGTGGCTCTTTGAACTTTGTTGTTATCAACTTAATGACAATTTAATTCCGTGCATAGCAGAGAATCTCGCTCAACTCGTTGCCAAAAAGGCAACACTAAATAAAGTCAGAGTAGTAATAGGAGTCCAAGTAATTCAGCATCAATTAAGAATTGTGATGAGTTATAAAATGCTAGTTATTCGTTAAGTTTAGATAAGAAGAACAATAATAAGAAAAGTGTTCTAAAAATTAGAAATACCATTCCTAAAGTCTTTAATAGACAGATAGAAAAGAAAAAGTCATGATGAAGCAATGCTAAGAAGTTTGAATTAATCAATAACTTATAAGAGGGGCAGCGCTAAAATGAATGCAATACCAGTTCTCAATTTATTCACTCAGCCACAATGTAGTCAATTTGACCCAAATGACTGGAATATTCTAGCGCAGCATTGGTATCCGGTAGTTCAAATCCAGGATGTAACGACTCAACCGCAACAAGTTCAGCTTCTTGATGTCAAAATGGCTATTTATAAAACTGAAAGTGGAGAAATTCATCTGGTCAGAGATATCTGTCCACATCGAGGAGTGCCATTAAGTAAAGGATGGGTAGAAGGTGAAAATATTGTTTGTCCCTATCATGGGCTCAACTATAACGCACAAGGTAAGTGCGTAAAAATCCCTGCTCAACCAGAACTTACCCAAATTTCAGATCGGTTCACCTTAACTAAATTCCCTGTAGTTGAGAAATATGGACTAGTTTGGACCAGCTTATTTAGCCGTGATGAAAGTGAAGCTAATTTTCCAGTTCTTGAAACTTGGGATTCGGATGAACATCAATCAATACTCCCACCATTTGTTGATATAGCAGGTTCTAGTGGTCGTCAGCTTGAAGGTTTTATCGATGTGGCACATTTTGCCTGGGTGCATAACAAGGCATTCGCTGATCGTGATAATCCAGTAGTGCCAAAATATGAAACTGAAAGAACAGATTATGGACTTAAAACGATTTATATCTCTACAGTAAGTAACTTTCCTCATAGTTTGAGACATTTAGAGCCAGAGAATTTCTTATGGAAACGAGAATTTGATGTATATCCTCCATTCTCGGCAACACTTACTGTCTATTTTCCTAACAATGGGATTTTAAAAATTTTGAATGCTTGTTGTCCTGTTTCGCATAATCAAACCAGGCTATTTGTTCCGTTGACACGTAATTTTGATACGACGGGTGACCTACAGGCTGTATATGACTTCAATGCACAAATTTTTGCAGAGGATCAGGATATTGTTGAGAGTCAAAAACCGGAAGAACTTCCATTAGATGTTTCAATGGAGGCGCACTTTGCAGCAGACAAATCTTCAACGACATATAGACGGATATTGGCAGAATGGGGATTAAGTAAAAGATATGTGGTCTAGGGATATAAGATAACCTGATTCTCACGATTGGTTGAAATATAAGG
>DAMDNS010000555.1:0-1744 GCA_032083605.1 Ureibacillus sp. | reverse complement strand
TTATCGAGTCAATCACTTCAATTCCCGCACCGTTTAAGTATTCGATTACAGTCTGTGTGAGCGGCTTTAAATAAGGTGTGATGATCGAAACTTTTCTTGTTCCAATGGTTTCTAAACCTTCAATTAATGCGCCAGCACTACTTACAATTGGAGACTTTCCACCATTTTCTTCCGTTACTTTTCCTAAACGTTCTTGAGAAATTTGATGATACCCCGGTCCCTGGCACATAATCGCCACAAGACAGGCGTAAGCCAACACGTCACAGCGTGCGTCAGACAATTCCATTGCACAGCGATCGCTATCGACATCCATTTTCTTTAACTCTTCTGGATTCACATGCATCATCCGCATACGAGCAGAGTGGAATGTAAAGGTTTCTTCTGGTTTAATCTGCATTCTTCTTTGAAGCATTGCGGGGATTTCTGTTTCCATCGTTGTATTTGAGCTAGGAACAATAAGTCCAACACGGTAATTTTTACTCATTTGGTTCCCTCCTATTAGGTTTGTGGCTGACCGGCTTTTACTTTATGCAAATGCCCCGTTAAATCTCTATTTGTTATTGGTTTGACTATTTCTACACACGATAAGAGACGCTGTAAGTCAATTCCTGTTTCAATCCCCATTTCATGGAGCATGAAGACAACATCTTCAGTAGCGACATTACCTGCTGCACCCGGAGCGAATGGGCAACCTCCAAGCCCCCCTACAGATGCATCAAAACGTGACACACCACTTTGCAGTGCGGCAATGATATTCGCTTGGGCCAGACCATAAGTATCGTGGAAATGAGCCGTAATTAATGCGTTAGGCGAAAGTTCCATAATCCGGCTTAGCAGTTCGTAAACTTGTGCCGGATTCGCTTTGCCGATCGTATCGCAGATTACAATTTCATCTACACCTGAACGGTCTATTTGACCAACCATGTCTAATACTAGCTCAGCATCAACCTTGCCTTCATATGGACACCAGAAAGCTGTTGCAATATTATAACGGAGGAAAATATCTTGTTCATGTGATTTTGCTGCAACACTCTCAAACTTTTTAATAGATTCCCCTCTTGTCATTTTGACGTTTTTCAAGTTAAAGCTATCACTGGCCCCCACTACAAGGGAAAGTGCCTGAACATTGTTTTGCATGGCATGTTCAAAGCCTTTTTCATTTGGAATCAATGCCATATACTGAATGTTCGGATCCTTGTAAATTCCTTCCAACACTTCATTTGCATCCTTCATTTGCGGAACATAGACTGGGTGTACAAATGAAGTGGCTTCCATTCGTTTAATCCCTGTTTTGCTTAATGCATTGATCAACTCGATTTTTTTCTCTGTTGGAATAAACTTGGCTTCATTTTGCAAACCATCTCTTGGACCAACTTCAATGATTTCTGCCTTTTTTGGTAGTTGCATCTATCTCTCTCCTTGTCGGAAATTTAAGCTATTCCTAGTTTCTTCGCCAGATACTGCACTTTGATTATCATCTTTTACCATTTCTATTAAATGTTCAGGAAGTTTTGCTCCAGCATTTACACTGGAATTCCCCGAAGCCTTAGCAAGAATCTTTTCTGACATTGTCATGCCCATAAACGGTCACTCCACTTATATAATTCCATCTTCCTCAAGCTTTTCAATTTCTTCAGAAGATAAATGCATTTTTTCAGAAAGGACTTGTTTTGTGTGTTGACCTAATTTAGGACCAGCCCATTCTATCGATCCTGGTGTTAAGCTCATTTTTGGTACGATTCCA
>DAMDNS010000554.1:0-1785 GCA_032083605.1 Ureibacillus sp. | reverse complement strand
CCTATAAAAGAAATAGCAAGCTCTCTTGCTGCAAAATTAGTTGGCGTCATCTGATTAACAAGATCTCCGCTTAAAAAGAAATCAACATCCAAATTATTTAAATCCGCTTTCTTCATTACAATATCACAGGCTTCTTGAATCATTTTGGAATGGCCTTGCTCATTTGTTTTTTGACCCCATCTTTCATCTTCCGATACAGAGTCAAAATAAGAATAAAACACACTTTTACTTTCCACTGGTCCGGCAACAGCACCACAAGCAAGGATAGAGGGCTTCGATGAGAATAAAATTACCATTCTACCACACCCATTGACACCAAAATTAATTTAATCAGGGCGATAAAGAAGGCAGAACCAACTCCGAACAAAATAACTGATCCAGCTAGCTTGAACATATTGCCCCCAACACCTAAAACAAACCCTTCTGTCTTCCCTTCAATAGCTGCCGAAACTACTGCGTTACTGAATCCTGTTACTGGTACAGCACTGCCTGCTCCTGCAAATGCACCAAGCTTCCGATATAATCCTAAACCAGTTAAGAGCATCGCAATAAATACCATTGTTGCAACTGTTGCATTTCCTGCTGTTTTATCCGTGAAGTCAAAAAAGATAATATATAAGAAAGTAATCGCCTGTCCTATTGCACAAATAATGCCGCCTACTAAAAATGCTTTTAATGCGTTTTTCAAATATGGGGTAGGAGGTGTATTGCTTTGTTCTATTTGTTGATATTGTTCCGCATCCAATTAAGTCTCCTCCTTAGCTAACTCTTTAAGTTTCTTTAATTCGTCCGTAACCTTTTTTTCATCCTGTTCTTCAATTAGCTTTTGTGTTTCCCAGTGCATTTTATAATCCGATGACACAAGTACATTCAAATCAGGATATTTCTCTTCTATATCCTTTTGCAATTTCTTTTCAACCTTTTGTTCTTTAAAGCCAAGCCACGGTTTTACTTGGATGGCAATTAACAAATCATCCTCTACCATAATGGCTGTTCCCGCATACAAGTCCTCTGTGTCTTGCATCATCTCTTCAATCCCTGCTTTTTCCTCTTCATCCGTCGCTATTCCCGATACTTGAATAGTTTTTTCGTTAGAGCATCCAATTAAAAAAAGTGGAAGAAGAAGTAAGGCTGCCAATTTTTTCAAAATTCAACCCCCTTTTTCTATTTATTATGGTCATTAAAAATTTAATCTATTCAATTCGTCTAGTTAGGTAAAACGGTAATTATTTGAAGGAAATTTTCAAGGAATTTTAATGGCTTCAGTACAAAAGCCCGGTTTTCATTTTTGAAATCACATATTGTAGATTGAACTAAACTTAAGAGGGGTGAAACAAAATGGGTTGTGGAAAAAACAAATTTGAAAGTTCATCAAGAGAAGATATGATGGGTTCAGGTTGTATTTGTGACGTTGTTAAAACAATTTTAATGCTACAAAATCAAGCAGTAAGACATGATGATACTTGCGGAACTAGCTGTTTCATTGAGCCAATTGGAGGTCTAACGAAACATGGTCATGCGGATACTCGTGTGTTCATGCTATTAGATAACCTAGGTAGACCATTTAAAGTGGTGGCTAAAGGTAAGGATAGCACTTACACTTACACGCCATTCTTCAGAGTGGAAGATGTATTCGGTGATTGCTGCGCTACATTACGTTGCGTTATTGCATCAGACGATGATGATGCTGTAGACTTCTTCGATGAAGATCCTAATGTAATGGATCCAGATGCATTTGAAGATATTTGTAAATTCAAGAAAACAGAAACTTGCGTAACAGTTGAT
>DAMDNS010000553.1:0-1817 GCA_032083605.1 Ureibacillus sp. | reverse complement strand
ATCCAGTGTTGTAACTGTTTGTTTAATCAAATAGCCATTACTTTTTTGTCCAATGACATAGGATGGATTCTGGTGGTCGGACATTCCGCGCATTTCAAATAATAGAGTAGAAATATCATATTGAACCGCAGCACCGTTACGGCCGATATTTTCCCCGCTGCCGCCATTATATTTGCCAATATGGCCCCAACCAGTAGAGTCAACGGCATTAAATACCACTGCACCAAGCTTTTTGGATTTCTCCAATACTTCAGGTTTTACATTTGGATTTGTTGGATAAAGCATAGAACCAGAAACCAATTTTCCATCTCGTTCGTATTCCGTTCCCTGATGATGTAAATCTATCATGTAGTCAATATCATATTTTTGCAGAACATTTTCATGCAGGGCTTGAGTTTCCGGCTGCAATTTATCCACATGGTCACGGTTTAAATCCGTCCCCACAGCATTATAGCGTGTTAAATGACGTCCCCCGTCCGCTACATAGTCCTCAAGTGAAAAATTCACATCCCCCATGGCCCCATCTGCATTTAGCATCGGCACAATCAAGACATTCACATTCTCTAGAAGTCCCTTTGTTTTATTCGTCCCCAGGTGCTTGATAAATTCGAGGGCTCCTTCAGTCGTCAATTGTTCATTCCCATGCTGCTGAGTTAAAAATAACACCGTCGGATTAGTTGGATCCGTAATATACTTTGCCAAGTAAATATCCCGATTCTTGACTGTCTGGCCAATCACTTCAAGCTGCATGGCCTCTTGCTTCGCATCCTGTGTTTTAAGATACTTAACCATCTCCTCATACGTATAGAGATTTGAAGTTTGAATGGATTCATTTCCACCATAGCTCGGACCATTCCCTACAGCAAAAGCCGTTGATGCAGCAGGCGTAATAGCTCCCAGTGCCAAGATTCCTGTTACAGATAGTGCGATGATTTTCTTCTTCATTAGACCCCTCCATTTGTTCTGAATATTAAAACTATTCGTACTACAAGAATATCTTTCAACATTCGAAATGTATATAGAGGCAAACTATCAAATATTCGCCAAAGCAGTTAGGCGAATCATCATAAAATTTCGCGTTTACTATAGACATATTTGTATAAAAGGAGATTTTTCGGCAGGGTCACATCGCTGGGTAATCTATTACGAATGCTACATTTGAAATAGATTATGTAGAATTTTATAGAAGGAGATTGGAAGTAGGGTTCACTGCATAGCGAGGATTAAAAAACCCCCTACACCGAGATGTAGAGGGTTCCGAGTGTTAAATTAAGAGCAGCTTCCAGGCTCGCTGTTGCGAATTTTTGAGCCAGTTTCGCCTTTTAGAATGTCGCCGCCAGTTGATTCGATGATTTCATTTGTTACATTGTTAGCGATTGCGTTTGAAACCAATTGCAATAAGCCGTTTACTTCCATTTGAGATTGCTTGAATTCTTGAACAATCGGCGTTGCATCGATTTCTTCTTCGATTTTCGCGATTTTTTCTTCAACTAATTTGACCGCTTTTTCTTTACCTAAGTGCTGGAAATTAACCACTTGTTTTTGTAAAGTTTTAAGACTTGCGATTTTTTCACGAACGTGTTGGTTTTCGTTGATTTGCTCTTCAGCTTTTTTGAAAAACTCCACTTCTTCCGTGTTGGCAATCATATGTGCGATTTCTTTTGCTTTTTCTACGATTTCGTCTTTAGTATATAGTTTTGTTGTCATTATACTTCCACTCCATGTCGATGTACGACTTCTACAAACTCACCGCGTAGTGAGTAAGATTTCGCCTCGAGAATTTTTACTTTCACAATGTGGCCCACCAATTCTTTCGG
>DAMDNS010000552.1:0-1819 GCA_032083605.1 Ureibacillus sp. | reverse complement strand
AATACTAACGGTGGACCTGCAGTAGGTTCAACGCCATAAGCAAAAACAGCTGGGAAAATAATGAACCCCATCATCACTGCAATTAAAGCATCCGCAATTACGATAATAAAGGTATTACTAGCAATGGTCCTTTTATTATCGAGATAACTTCCATATATAACAAGGTTTCCTGCCCCTACACCTAACGTAAAGAACGCTAACCCGATCGCAGCAAGAATGCCCTCAAAAGTAAGCGCACTGAAGTCTGGCTTTAAATAAAACTCAAGACCAGCTTGCGCCCCAGGTAATGTAATTGCTCTTATGCTTAAGATAATAATCATGATGAATAAGAGGGGCATTAAGACTTTACATACTTGTTCAATTCCTTTTTGAATTCCTTTAAATACAACAATACCTGTGAGTGCCGCCATTACAAACATCCAAAATAGTAGCTCAAGTGGGGAGTTTAAAAAGTTTCCAAAATCATTGGCGATCAAATCTGGGGAACTACCTGAATAGGATCCGAATAAAGATTTAAATAAGTAAGCAACTGTCCAACCAGATACCCCCATATAGAAAGATAATACGATAATTAAAACAATTAGACCCATTATTCCAAATAGATACCATTTTTTCTGCGGGAAAAGTACCTTCAAGGCACCGGTATAATTTAATTTTGTCTTTCTACCAATCCCAAATTCAATCATTAAAATGGGGGTAGCAATCAGTAAAAGTACGACTAGAAATACGATAAAAAAGGCAGCTCCTCCATATTGACCAACCGTATAAGGGAACTTCCAAACCGCCCCTAATCCGACTGCGCCACCTATTGATGCTAATATAAACCCTAAACTGGATGACCATTGTTCTCTTTCGCCATTTTTCATTTAGCACCTCCATTGTTTTGGGGACTTCATAGCAAAGAGTATTTCTACCTTAAATCAAACTCAAAGTAATTCAAATCCAGCGGTAAAGTGTCTTAAAGACGTAATCGGACCTTCATATACAAGCTTCATCCCTTTATATTCGTTTCTATTTTTGTATATCTCACCTAAAGCATTTGCTATAACATCCATATGACTATTTGTATAGACTCTTCTTGAAATAGCGATTCTCATCGTTTCTACTTCTGGCCATATCGGCTCTTTAGTAACTGGATCCTTCGAGCCAAATGCACACGCCCCCAATTCCACTGCCCGAACCCCTGCCTCTTCATAAAGAGCAACAACAAGTCGCTGAGAAGGAAATTCGTATTGAGGGATATGTGGGAAGAATCTTCTTCCATCAACATAAACCCCATGTCCTCCTGTTGGCTTTATGATAGGAACTCCTTTTTCTTCAAGCCGTTCTCCAAGGTATTTCACCTGATTAATCCGGTATTCTAAATATTGCTCATCGCATCCTTCTTGCAACCCGACTGCTAGCGCCTCTAAATCTCGCCCTGTTAAACCTCCATATGTGATAAATCCTTCATGGACAATTGCCAATTGTTGTGCCATTTGAAGAACTTCCTCAATTCTTGTAACAAAGAAACCTCCAATGTTAACCATACCGTCCTTTTTCGAACTCATCGTTGCCGTTTCACAATATGAAAACATTTCTCTTGTAATCTCTTTAATAGACTTATTTTGATAACCTTCTTCTCTCTGCTGAATAAAGTAGGCATTCTCTGCTAAACGCGCGCTGTCTATGACAACAGGGATATTATACTTCTTAGCTAATGCACTCACTTCTCGAATATTTTGCATTGAAACGGGCTGTCCACCGTTGTTATTACAAGTAACTGTTATAATAACAACGGAAATTTGTTCGCTTCCTTTTTCTTTAATTAAATTTTCAA
>DAMDNS010000551.1:0-1824 GCA_032083605.1 Ureibacillus sp. | reverse complement strand
AACAACGCCTCCTTTTAATTGTACTAGTCTCAATTGCAATTTAATACATCAGACTAAGTTATATATAAAGTAATAGAAAGTATCCGAATTGTCTACTTGGGCTAAATTCAAATATTTATATGAAAGTTATCATTTCAATCGAAAATTACATTCAAATTTATAGAATTCCAAAAAATTAAGTCAAAATAAAATTTTGAAACAGTACCAGGTCCGCAAACAATTCTGAATTGTTTGCGGACCTGGTACTCAAAAGGCGAGCAAACAATTTAAGATTGTTTGCTCGCCTCTTACTTTTTAAATTTCGTTCACCCGGAAGCTAGATACGTCTTCATCCAGTAGGAAGGATGTGCCGCGTTTTTTGTGCGCGGAGGCGAAGAATATCCCGATGAGTACTGCTGCAGCCACTAATCCTCCGATGAACGAAGCGTTCAGTGGGATACCGAAGCCCATCGTTGGCTCGTATAAAATATAAACGATGACCATGTAAGTCATGAAGCTAGCCGGCACCGTAGCAATCCAGTGATTCTTCTTCGCTAGGAATAGATACATCGCACCTACCCAAAGCGCAATAACTGCTGTAACTTGGTTAGCCCAAGAGAAGTACTGCCATAAAATATTGAAATCAATTTTTGTTAAGCCATATGAAATAACGAATAACGGGATAGCAATCCATAGTCTGCTCGTTAATTTCGCTTGGCCGAACTTGAAGTATTCTGCAATAATCATACGAGCTGCGCGGAATGCCGTGTCACCAGATGTAATTGGTAAAACGATAACCCCTAATACAGCTAAAGTACCACCGATTGAACCCAGCATTAATAAGGAAACTTCACTTACTACTGCAGCAGGACCACCAGCTGCAATCAAATCGCTTAATCCGCCGTAGCCGCCAAATAAACTCATTGAAGCAGCTGCCCAGATCATCGCGATAATACCTTCTGCAATCATCATGCCGTAGAAAATTTTACGGCCTTGTTGTTCATTCTGAGTAGTACGAGAAATGATTGGTGTTTGAGTAGCATGGAAACCAGATAATGCACCACAAGTAATCGTAAAGAAAATTAATGGGAAAATCGGTAATTCTTTTGGATGCATATTCTGGAACGAAAGTTCTGGAATCGGTGCCCCCGTCACGATCAATCCAATCCCTACACCAAGTGCAGAAAGAACTAAAAGTGCCCCAAAGTATGGATACAAGCGCCCGATGATTTTATCAACAGGTAATAATGTAGCTAAAATATAATAGAAGAAAATAACTGCTACAATAAGTGCAAGTGCAACTTTACCATCCATCAAATTGCTAATTAGCATAGCAGGAGAAGAAACGAATACTGTCCCTACTAATAAGAGAAGAAGTAAAGCGAAAACGTTTACAACATGCTTCATAAACTTTCCTAAAAATTTCGATACAAGCTCTGGTAAATGGGCCCCTTTATTACGAATCGAAATCATACCAGTCAAGTAATCATGTACAGCCCCTGCAAAAATGCAGCCAACAACAATCCAAATGAACGCCACGGGTCCATAAAGTGCCCCTGCGATTGGACCAAATACAGGCCCCGTACCTGCAATATTCAATAGTTGTATCAATGAGTTCTTTGGCGTTGACATTGGAACATAATCGACTCCGTCAGCATTCACATAGGCAGGAGTTGGTCGCTTTGGTTTCTCCCCGAAAACTTTTTCGACGTATTTGCCGTAAGTGAAATATCCGACAATTAAGATTACAATACACACTAAAAATGTAATCATTGCATATTCCCCCATCCCTTTTTTAATTTTCTTAATATTCTATCTCTAAAACAATAGTAGCATAGAATGTTA
>DAMDNS010000550.1:0-1829 GCA_032083605.1 Ureibacillus sp. | reverse complement strand
TTTAATAATTACTATGTAATAATAAAATTACAAAGTAAACAATTCCTTCAACAGTATTGTTTGTAATTTTCCAAAAAAACATTTAAAGGTGGTTAAATCATGGAATTCGTTTTACCTCAAGTAAAATACTTAGAGAAGAAAAATTTGGTCGCAAAGCGGACTGGAAATCCTTTCTCACTAATTACGATTTTTGATGAAAAAACATATACGAAAGTTGATTTGTTCGTAAATGATTCCTTCAACGATCAACAGTTAAAATCAGGTGATGTTATCGACTTAGTATGTCGCCTATCAGACCAGGGCAACATTTCAGTTACTGGATTCAATTAATCTCATGGCTACAAATACTTCGCAAGAAAACCTCGATACAACCTCTACAGAAGAAACTCCTCCGTCAGCAGAAACAGAGTTAGATCCCTCACCAGAATCCACTTCCAGTTGGACACCGGAACAAATAGATCAGTTGCTTGAAGTCCTTAACACGATTTCAAGCAATCAGGATCTCTCAAAAGAAACCCTCGACGAAATGTCAAAATCCCTCAAACCTCAAGAATCCTACTACAAGCAATTCGATATTCTCACAAAAGAAGAATATGACACCAAACTCGCTAAAGAGTTAGAAGCACAAAAAGTTGTAGATCAAGAGCAACAAAAAGCATTAGAAGATAATGCGAAGCTCATGCAACAAAGGCATAAAGAAATCATTGAAGCTTTGGAGCAGGTAAAAGATTCTTCTTCCAGTGGTGTGACTACAACGTTGTCACAAGACTTTAAGGATTTTTCAGAACAAAATGCAAAGCAAACGGAAGATATGAACATTTTTATGTGGGTAGCATTTTCAATCTTCTTGATGATCGTTGCATTTAAATCGCTTATGGGAAGGATTCAAAGCTTATGAATGAATTTTTAAATGCTTTAGATTTTATGGAATCTGGTCTTACTGAATTATTTACTAGATTCTTTCCTTTCATCGGATTTGGTCTATCAATCATTTTCATTATATTTATGTCTTTTTTCTTAGAACGCTTACGAAAAAAAGGTGAAGAAGATGTTTGAAATCGACTTAAAAGAGTATTGGGAAATCATTTGTATTACTGCTGCTAGTGTCACGATCGTTCCTTGGTTGTTTGGTTATGTTTTTAA
Organism: Ureibacillus sp.; assembly: GCA_032083605.1. Classification (GTDB taxonomy): domain Bacteria; phylum Bacillota; class Bacilli; order Bacillales_A; family Planococcaceae; genus Ureibacillus. Next base: position 686 of record DAMDNS010000550.1, on the reverse strand, counting down.
CTTTTTCTTAAGAATGTTGGTCAAATGATAGTTCGTATTTTTCATTGGAGATTCTCGAGACTCCAAAAAGAATACGAATTACATATGACTATAGGAGGTGAAATAAATGACAGAAATGCTTTCTGGAATTGGTAGCGAAATCACAGGTACTATCACTGACGTTTTACCAATCGTTGGACCAATCGTTGGTGCGATCGCGGCTATCTTCTTCGGCTTCAAGTTCTTCAAAAAACTTACTGGAGCTCGTACTTCTTAATAGCAATCATAAAAAGCCCTCCCTGCTAAGGGTGGGCTTTTATTAATGGGGTGACTAATGGATAACAGGTTGTATAAAAAAATATTACTTAGTTTACTGTCCTTGTTTCTTATCATAGGTTGCGTAACCTACCAACCACAAAAAGCTGACGCTATCGCGGGTAAGATTGCTAGTTATGCAGCCAAAAAGGCTGCCGTTTGGGTAGCAAAGGAAACTGCAGAAGAAAGTATCCAGAAGATATTAAAGAAGAAAATTGATATTGGAGATCCACTATTTGAAAAATACATTAGTCGTGTAGATTATGACCTTGTGCAATTGGACGGAAAAACGTTTTTGATGAGGAATAATCTTGGAGCTGCGGAAAAGAAAGCACTCGGTGATCAGATAGGAAAAGTTGTAGATCGTATGATGTATGGTGAAAATGCAGCAT
>DAMDNS010000549.1:0-1834 GCA_032083605.1 Ureibacillus sp. | reverse complement strand
CGTCAATTCCCTATAGACCATTACAGATTTCGTATTTCCCAATTGCTTTGTATTTAGCTTTTTCATGGATTGAGTCAATGAATCTACAGCCTCGGCCGGACCAGTAATAGAAGTTCCTTTTGTTACAAGAGTTTCATAGTCTTCTTGAAGAACAAGTCTGCCTTTATCTAAAATCAATACTTCTTCAAATAAATAATCCATTTCAGATACAAGATGTGTCGACAGAATCATGATGCGGGGATGCTCTGATTGATCCTCCAGTAATTCCTGATAGAATAATTCTCTTGTCGGGGCATCCATCCCATTATAAGCCTCATCAAAAATAGTAATTGGTGTGCGGCTTGCTAATCCAATCGTGACACTTACAGCTGACTGCATCCCTTTTGAAAGCTGTTTTAACGGTTTATCTGTCGGTAATTTAAATTTTTCTATAAGATGTTTCGCATACTCAAAGTCAAAATTCGGACGATACTTGTTTACACTTTCCAGGATATTTTTTAGGTTATCTGTTTCATCTTTAAAATCCTTGTTATAGATAAAATTGACATGCTGCATGATTTTGGCATTTTCAAATGGGTTTTCCCCGTCGATTGTCACAGAACCACTGGATGGCTCGCGGAATGACGCCAATACAGATAATAGCGTTGTTTTTCCTGCCCCGTTTCGGCCTAATAATCCATATACTTTATTTTCGTTCATAGTAAAAGTGATATCCTTTAGGGCTGATTGGTTTCGAAACTGAACAGAGAGATTTTTAACTTCTATACGCAAGGTCACACACTTCCTTTACATTTTTTGATTAATTCAAATAATTCTTGGTCCGTAATCTCTAGCTTATTGGCTTCTTTTACGAGCGCAATAACGTAATTATCCATAAAGTCTTCTTTTCTCTTTTGAATCAGTTTTTCTCTTGCTCCTTCGGCAACAAACATACCAATTCCCCTCTTTTTATAAAGAATTCCTTCTTCCACCAGTTGATTGACCCCCTTTGAAACGGTCGCATGATTGATCTTGTAAAAGCTAACGAGCTGCGTTGTCGATGGTGCTTGATCGCCCTCTTTCAATTGATTATCTACGATTTGATCCTCAATTTTTTCTCGTATTTGCAAATAAATCGGTTTATCCTGATCGAACAAATTACTCAATCGTATCACCACTTTTCAATTTATACGTTTTATGGTTTTATAGTTATACGGTTATACACTTATGTATATAACCATATCAGCATATGTTATTTCCGTCAATATAGAAGGCGGAAAATATTTTTAGTCCATTAAAAAAACCTCAAAAGCGCTGGTATAGCATACTTTTGAGGTTTTTTTAAAATTAAGTTAGCTGTTGCTCTGCATATTTTCGGTATAACTCGTGAGACTCTGTAAGCTCGGCATGGGTTCCCATCCCAGTTATTTCACCCTTTTCGATGAAGATGATTTTGTCCGCATCTACAATCGTTGAAAGCCGGTGGGCAATGACGAAAGTTGTACGTCCCTCCATTAATCTAGATAAGGCTTGTTGTACAACACTTTACGATTGGCTGTCTAAGCTTGCTGTTGCTTCATCCATTAATAAGATTTTAGGGTCTCGCAGAAACGCACGGGCAATTGCAATACGTTGCTTTTGACCACCGGATAATTTCACTCCGCGCTCTCCAACTTCCGTGTCCAGCCCATTTGCAAAAGAACGAATAAATTCATCCGCATAAGCCATTTTGGCAACCTCCCATAGGCGATTGTCAGAGATTGCTTCACTTAAACCGTAGCAAAGATTATCTCGAATTGTGCCAGACATCATTGCACTTTCCTGTGAGACATAGCCTATTTGACTTCTCCAGGAG
>DAMDNS010000548.1:0-1835 GCA_032083605.1 Ureibacillus sp. | reverse complement strand
GCTCTTTTAATAAAACTTGATACAGATATTCTTCCGGCTCAGTAAAAGGCACTTCTTTAATTGCTTCTGCTACATATGCTAATCTCAATTGCTTACAGAGTGTTAAAATATCTTCATTCATTATTCAACACCTCCGTCCCTTTTGGGGATAAGGCATCATATTCTGTCCAATTAACACCGTAAGGATGTTCAGCTTCTTCAGCCTCACGGCCAATATAGTTATAAAAATTTTGATCAATATCATTCATATCATGTGTCAGTAAAAGGGTTAGTAATTCATTAATCCGTTGTTTTCTTAACGCAAGTGAAGGAACTGTTAAATACTCTTTAATGCGCGTTGGCAGATAGAGCGAGTAACGGGAATGCCCGACAACACGTGGTTTTTTCAACCAATCTTTTAAGATTTCCTTCCATGGAATAAAGCGACGTTTTCTCATATATGGGCGGGCATCAGATAATAAAATTTCTCCGTCATTTGTGATGACTTTATACGAATCCCAGTAGGTCACACAAGAAAGCTGGACGTAGTTCCTTGCTCTTGGTACATGTATCAAATGCCCATCAAGTTTGAATTCATTATATTTATTAAACTTGATTAAAAACTGCTTAAATACCGGATACGGTTTTTCTGGTAATTTGATTAATTGCTTTTGCTCGCACTGCCACAGCTCATCAATCATAACTTCTTTTTTATAATGAACTCGTTGACGATCCTTGATTAATTGTTGTTCTAATTGATTCGTTAAATCTTCAAGATCCTTTATGACCGGAGGTAGGCTAAAGAAGTTATAACGAACATAACCTACTTTACCTTCCACATGACCTTTTTCATTTCCTTTTCGTGGGTTACATACTTGCACTTTAAACCCGTAATATTGTTGGAAATGTCGAAAGGCTTCTGTTAGTTGTGCCTCTGAATCGCCTTTCCTTACCTTTTTCACCGCAGGTGTTAAGTTATCAATTCGGATGCTCAAGGGAACACCACCAGCCTGTTTAAATAACACTTGAAGTCCGCCTAAAAAGCATTCTAAATTTTCACCCGGCATCGGTATCGCAAATGCTGTATTACTTGCTGGAAATGACATGACCAATGCATGAACATCAAGTATTTCGCCATCTTGAACAGCTTCCATAATCCCGAAATCTACTTGAGCTTCTCCTTCTGGATGTTCTAAACGTTCATGACCTTTGTCTATTTCGTCTTCTTGTGCTGCTTTCCATTCTTGAATGAAATTACAAAGTGTTCTATAGGAACCTTTGAAGCCCTTCTTTACTAAATCTTCAAGCATTTTCTTATTTGTACGGCGTAACTTTTTCTTGAGTTTTAAATCCTCTTCTAACCAATCAATTACGATTTCTCCCCATTCTTCGTCGTACATCATGCCCGTTTTCAAATGAGTTTTCTCTTGTGGCAATTGATCTCCATCACCATATTTTTTGGCAGTGCGCCAATTCACTTGCATTGTATTCGCAATTTCGGTAATAGATAGTCCTTTTTCATTTCGTAATGTTTTGATACAATTAACTTCAGACATTGCTAGCATCCTTTCTTTACCTCCACTTTTTGGATTAGACACCTAAAAGAGTAGAGGGACTTGGGGTGACTGGCAAGTCTTTTTTTTACGCACAAAAATAGTGCAGGACTCTGTACAAATTCTTTGCACTAGTCTGCACTTCTATTTTGCAATAAACAATTACTAATTCACAAGATGTCTGCATATAATCTCTGATGTAATGCATAAATTATATCCTTTATGAAACTTAATAATACTACTTCTATTGAGTTCTTATAAATGAATAAGTAGGCTTGGTATCGAACCAAGCCTACTATACAA
>DAMDNS010000547.1:0-1892 GCA_032083605.1 Ureibacillus sp. | reverse complement strand
TCCAGTAGCCTGAAATTGTTCAATTAACTGTTTGGTAGCAGGCTTTTCGCTTTTTATAATGTCATCCCCCAGAAGGACAGCAAAGGGTTCATTCCCTATAAATTTCCGCGCACACCAGACAGCATGTCCAAGTCCTTTCGGTTCTTTTTGGCGGATATAATACAATTCGACTCCTGAAGATCTGCGAATCTTTTCAAGCAAATCCAATTTCCCTGACTTTTCTAAGCTTATCTCCAATTCTGCATTCCGATCAAAGTGATCTTCTATCGCACGTTTCCCCTTACCAGTGACGATAATAATCTCTTCAATTCCAGATTGAATCGCTTCTTCAACGATATACTCAATAGCTGGACGGTCTACAATAGGCAACATTTCCTTTGGCATAGCTTTTGTTACCGGCAGGAATCGAGTTCCTAAACCGGCTGCTGGTATGATCGCTTTTTTTACCTTTTGCAATACGCTGCTCCCTCATTTCTTAGCTCACTATTGTCTTTTCGTTTAATAAGTCTCTAATTTTGGTTTTATATGCTTCAACACCAGGCTGGTTGAATGGATTCACATCTTGTAAATAGGCGCTGAAGGCACAGGATTTCATGAAAAAGTAAAGGAGATATCCAATATGAAATGCATCCAACTTTTTTATTTCAATCTGAATAATTGGAACACCGCCTTCAAAATGGGCTAGTACCGTCCCATGTTCTGAAATGCTGTTAAGATCATTAAAGGTGCGATGACTTAAGTAGTTCAAATTGTCGTCGTCCAGCTCATTAAATGGTAGATGACAATCGTCTGATACATGTTTAAAACTGAGGAAAGTTTCAAATAGGAGAGGATTCCCCTCTTGTACATACTGGCCAAGTGAGTGTAAATCTGTCGAGTAGTTGACTGCTGCTGGAAATAATCCCTTTTTCTCTTTCCCTTCACTTTCACCAAATAATTGCTTCCACCACTCGTGTATATAGGAAAGGCATGGCTCAAAGGAAGCTAATAATTCCACTTGATAGCCATTCAAATAGAGTTCATATCGAAGAACTGCATACTGATAAGCATTATTTTTGTGTATATCCTCTTCCTTAAAATCGATTACAGCTTGACATGCGCCTTGAAGCAATTCCGAGATATTTATCCCGGCTACCGAAATTGGAAGTAAACCTACTGGTGTAAGAAGGGAATAGCGTCCACCAATATTGGATGGAATATCTAACTGACGATATCCCTGGGTTTTGGCAATATCGTTTAAGAGCCCTTTTTGAGAATCAGTTGTGACAATAATTCGTTGTTTGGCATTTGGTCCATATCGTTCAATTGAATAATGCCTTAAAACACGAAATGCAATGGAGGTTTCTAATGTAGAACCTGACTTGGAAATCACATTTACATAAAAGTCCCGATCGTGAAGATTTTCGATCAACCTTTTCATATAACTGCCACTGAGATTGTGTCCTACAAACAGGACGTCTATCCCATTTTCATTTTTCGTAAAATAGGGAGACAAAGCTTCCTGTACTGCCTTTGCTCCTAAATAGGAGCCCCCTATACCAATAACAACCAAAACATCAGCATTTTCTTTGATTTCGTTAGACAGATTGAGAATGACATCAACTTCATCGCCTGTCATATTCATGGGCAGATGCAACCATCCAGTTAGTTCGTCTTCAACCTCCTCCAGATGTTGGTGAATCGAAGAAATGGAACCCGCATAGTTCATGAAATCCACATCAAACAATTGCTTATTAAACCTCGTTGACAAATGTAGAGGTGTCAATGCATTCTTCCCCCCAAAAAATACATCTTTTCAATGATGATTGTAATGTATTTCAGTATTGCAAAATTAAATAACGCTTCCACTACTACGTCCCAGAATTTAAAGAAAATATTGTAAAATAACTGGG
>DAMDNS010000546.1:0-1911 GCA_032083605.1 Ureibacillus sp. | reverse complement strand
GAGTTCCATTCAGTATATAACCGGAAAGTCTCCTCTTATATACTTTCTACTAAACAATAGTCATTTAATAGAAGTAATTTTATGATGGTAGACTTGGAAGTTATAACGTAAAAAGAACGCTTGTTCATGCACCAGTTTTATTTTATTCATCGAAATTATCTCAGGTACTCAATTAACTTCTTAACCATCATAAAGAACTTAAATATAGAAAAAAGACTCCTCCCAAATTTAGAGGAGTCTTTGTATTCTGCAAGATACCCGTTTTTCTTTATCATTTTCAAATCAATAATTCATTTTCTTTAACGGCATGGATAATAGGAATTCGATTATTATTCCAAGGAGAAGTCTCTTCTAATTGTAAACCAAGTTGAAGCAAAGTCGCTTCGTCTCCGAAACGTGCCGCAAATTGCATACCGATTGGCAATCCATTTTCGCCAATGTGTAATGGCAAAGAGATAGCAGGCTGTCCTGTCGTGTTAAATATTGCAGTGAACGGTGCAACCTCACCCAACATTTTATAAACAAAGTCTTCTACTGAGATGTTCGGATTATTAGAATTTAAAACGCCATGTTTTACTGGCTCTGCCGCCATGACCGGTGTCAATAATAAATCATATTTAGTAAAGAATTCTCCGACTTGACGGGTAGTTTGTGAGCTCGCATCAATTGCCCCCAGATAATCAGCTGCACTTAAATTCTTCCCTTTTAAATAGGCTTTCCAATTGACAGCTTCTATATTAGCTTCCGATGCTTGTCTGCCTGTAGCCTCTCCAAGGCCTTTAATCATCTTATAGATCATGGCAGACCAAAGTATAGTTGTAGCTTGCAAGTGGGCATTTGCATCATACACCGGCGCATCTTCGACTACTTCATGACCCAAATCAATCAGTAATGCAACTGTTCTATCAAGTGCTTTTGATACATCATCCGATAAAGGATAACCGGTAGGTATTTTACGACTAAATGCGATGCGAAGTTTGCGAATTGGTTGTTTAATTACCTCGCTATACGGAATTGGATTTTTAGGGGCATAGTTATATTCACCTGGCTGTTCTTCACTTACTGCGTCCAGGAGACTTGCCGTATCACGAATTGTTTTTGTGACAGCAAATTCAATTCCATTTCCGTTAAGCGTTTCACCACCATTGAACGGTCCAAGAGTCACCCTTCCGCGAGTAGGTTTAAGACCAATAAGACCATTATTAGATGCAGGAATCCGTATAGAACCGCCACCATCATTAGCATGTGCTAACGGGAACATTCCTGACGCAACGGCAGCTGCTGAACCACCCGAAGAACCACCTGGACTATGGCCTAATCCCCACGGGTTATGAGTCGGCCCATGTAATACCGATTCAGTAGTGGCATTGAAAGCAAATTCAGGAGTTGTTGTAGTTCCAAGTGTAACAAAACCCGCTTTTCGGAAGCGTTCCATCAGAAAACTATCAACAGGATATACAAAATCCTTTGCAAATCGACTGCCCAAGCTTTGAGGAACATCCTTAGCATGGAGAATAGCTTCTTTAATTGCGAAAGGAACACCTTCAAAGTCACCTTTTGGAAGACCGTTTTTGATTTCGTTTAGTGCTTGTTCCTCCAACACGCTTACCACTGCATTTAAACTAGGGTTCACTTTCTCAATAGCTTGTAAAGAGAGTTTCACTAGCTCCTCTGGTGTCACCTCTTTGCTCTTTACTAATTGTGCAAGACCTAATCCGTCATAACTTGAAAATTCTTTTAAATTCATAATTTACCATTCTCCTTTTCCATTGAACTTTAATATGGGAATTCTCGTCTGCTAAAACTAAAATTGCCTGGTGAAGTAGGAGATTCTAGATTCTACATTTTAGTATATTTATATATATGGGATATCTATTCAACTTATAACAATAGTTTAGTTAAATATTCCTA
>DAMDNS010000545.1:0-1917 GCA_032083605.1 Ureibacillus sp. | reverse complement strand
TTCAAGTCGATTGTATTCGGATTGCGCTTTATTAACTGCTATTGCTTGTCTTTCCAATTGAGCATCTGTTTTTTTGCCCGAAGCAACCATTTCGTCATACGTCTTGCGTTGTTCTTGTAACTTAATTTTTGCAGCATCTAATGAGCGATTTAGCACATCTTGTTTTTGGGCTAGGCCTTCCACAGATTTGCCATAGTCGGCACCTCGTGCTTTTATGGCTTGCAATTCACCTCCCATAGCACGTAAATTCCTGTCTACTTGCGCTATGGTCCCATTAAAATTGGATGCATCCATGGACAGACTGACTGCTAAAGAACCTATTTCCGCCATATAATATCACCGCCTTTTTGGCAAAAATAAAAATCACAACCAATCAATATCGTCGGCTGTGACTTCTTCTATTTCTTCATCTTCTACATAGAGCTCGTACCAAAAATTAATATCCATTGCATCTATTTCATGCATTTTATAACCAGCTTTAATCAAACTTCGGTAAATACTTTTTATATTTCCGTAGAGGCTTTTTTTTACTTTCCCTCATCATTTTTAGTGTTACCTACTTTCAATCCGCCGATTGCTAAACATTCATGGAATACGGTTTGTAATTCATCTAGTGACTGGATTCCGTCTAATAGTTCATCCACCGTAAATTGTTTGTCGAAAGTAATGACAACAAATTCAGCTAACAAATCATACTGCTCAGTCAATTCGTGCGCGCGCAGTTGGAATTCTTCATTCAGCTTGACTGCGTTATAGTGTTTTCGGAATGATACAAATTCGTTAACAAAAATTTTATCTTTACCATCGATTCGTAATGTAATTTGCATAGTTCATCCATCCTTTTCGTTAATCACTTTAATTTGATAAAAAGAAAAGAAGCCCTCGAAAGGACTTCATTTTTAAGGTATTGGAACTGCTTCAGTAGGTTTTTTAACAGTTGCAAAGAATGTCTCTGGCGTTGCTGTAACACCTGTATCACGCATATCTACAACGTGTTTAATATCACCCGTTTTAGGTGGAATTGCTTCACCGCTAAACGTATCAGTTTTGTAACTTGTTTCACCTTTTTTACGAGTGTTTGCCGATTCTTCGCCAGGCTTAAACTTCACTTTGTAATACCAAACAAGCTTAGAGCCCGATTCATAACCGACTGCTAAAAATCGCGGTGAATCATTTGAGTTAACGATTAATCCTCCGTCAGAAGATAACTTATGACCGTACCAATCAACTTGCACTTCCGTTGGTAAATCTGCCACTTCTCCACTTATAGAAATTGAATCTAATTGTGCCTCTGAATCTGCAACTCGATCTCCAGCATCAAGAGACGCCTCAGAAAAGTTTGGTGTTTGAGTAAACGCAATCGGCATATCTAATACTTTTACATCAGCTGAGTATGTTTCTGCACTTTCATCCGTCATAATTGCGTAATACAAACGCTTTAAACTAATTTTTTTAGTTTTTTCATTTACCGGTGTAATAGCCATTTATCATGACCTCCTAATTAATTTTTCCCTATAAGTTAATAAAGCTAACTTGTTTTCTTATTTATACCATTCTTCATTTATCCCTTTTTCCTTGCAATACTCTTTGTACTTTATAAAGTGCGTAGGTAGTACCATCAGTGTCTTAGTTACTTTTACACCATATTCTTTTAACATCCATTCCGAAAAAGTCATTTCGTACCTCACCCCTTACTAATATTCATCATAAAAAACGAATCGCAAAACTTTGTTAAAATGCGAATCGCCTTCTTGCTTTGGTACATCATGTTCAAATGTTCGTTCATAACCTGCGGACTCCATCATTTTTTTTATGCTTTCCACAAGGGTATGGTAATTTGTTTTAGACCACACATTTACTTGAATCAATCTACCTGTATTAAGTTCTTTGTCGCCAGCTTCAAGCTCTGGATTCGTG
>DAMDNS010000544.1:0-1934 GCA_032083605.1 Ureibacillus sp. | reverse complement strand
ATTCTAAAAATTCAATCATATATCTAAGTATTATAAATCTGCATTTGCCGTTTTTTGTTGAATGTGGATTCTCTTCCTGCTTTCAAAAATCGTAGAAAAAGTGAAAATAATAATGGACAGCCAAATAAACATAAATGACACTAATTCTGTTTTAGTAAATGGTTCACGATATAATACAACCCCTAAAATAAGCACGATTGTAGGCGTCATGTATTGGATAAAACCAATGATATATTGTGGAAGCAATTTCGCGCCCTTTGCAAATAAAACGAGCGGAAAGGCTGTCACAATTCCCCCTAGCACTAAAATAATATCTGTATGCCAACTAACATGTAAAAATGACATCTCATTAGTTAACATAATATAAATATAGTAAACTAATGCAAATGGAAGCATAAACAATGTTTCGATGGCTAATCCCCTGGTTGCATTCAACGAAATTTGCTTTTTCAATGCACTATAACTAGCAAAGCTAAATGCGATCAACAATGCAATCCATGGCACTTCCCCGTATCCTATCGTGAGACAAATAACACCAATAAATGCAACAATCACGGCACTGATCTGCAATTTTGAAAGCTTTTCTTTAAAGAAAATCATACCGAATACGACTGTGATTAAAGGGTTTATATAATAACCCAGGCTTGCATCCACTACATGGTTGTTATTCACCGCAAATATATAGAGAAACCAATTGCATGAGATAACAAAAGAAGCGCCTAATAAGGAGAAGAATAATTTTTTATTTTTCCAAAGTGATTTTAAATCCTCTAATAATAATGTTCTTTGTTTAATAATGACGATAAAAAGTAAGGTAAACACAAACGACCAAATGACTCTTGAGAGTAAAACTTCTAAACTATCTACATGGGCAAGCAGCTTCCAATAGAGCGGGAAAATCCCCCATATAGCATATGCCCCCACCGCATAAAGAATCCCGTTGCGATCTATATTCATTTTGACACCTTCTTCATTTTTTTACTTGCTTAAAGATAAGCCAATTATAGTACTCGGAATATTTGAAGTAAATGACATTTTTGAATACCCATAAATCTAAATCTTTTGACTTATAAAAATATAAATAGAGAAAGGGATGTCTCCAATCATAGTGACATCCCCTCCAATTGCTACTCCACAATTCCATTTTGCAATAAATACATTTTATGATATAGCCCTTTTTGTGTCAGAAGCTCTTGATGTGACCCTCTTTCAATAATCTCGCCTTGATGTAAAACCAGAATCTGTTCTGCATCTTGAATCGTTGAAAGACGGTGAGCTATGGCAATCGTTGTTCGACCTTTTCTCATTTTTTCTAACGATGATTGAATGGCAACCTCGGTTTCGGTATCAATGGATGCCGTTGCCTCATCCAGTACTAAAATTTTCGGGTTGGTAGCAATCGTTCGAGCGAAAGCAACAAGCTGTCTTTGACCACTGGAGAAGGTAGAACCGCGCTCGGAAACCCGTTGTTCATACTTGCTTGGAAGCTGTTCGATAAATTTATCTGCCTGAACAAATTTTGCTGCTTCCACAACATGCTCCGCAGTAAGACTAGGGTTAAATAATCGAATATTGCTTTCGATTGTCCCATAGAAAAGGAATGGATCCTGTAGCACTAAGCCAAGCTTTTTCCTTAACTCCTGTTTGCTGTACGATTTAATAGATTCCCCATCCAGTAAAATATCGCCTTCCTCAAATTCATAAAAGCGCATTAATAGATTAATAATCGAGCTTTTCCCGCTTCCAGTATGCCCTACTAATGCCACTGTTTCACCTGGCTTAACTGTAAAGGAAACATTTTTCAGTACATTTGTTTTGCCATCATAGCTAAAGGTTACATTCCTAAACTCGATCAAGCCTTCAGAAATCGTTAAATCATTCTCTTTTTGAATTGGTTCGACTTCTTCATCATCTAGTAGAACAAACACGCGGGA
>DAMDNS010000543.1:0-1939 GCA_032083605.1 Ureibacillus sp. | reverse complement strand
AAGGGGAATTTCTCCGGCTATTTATTAGATTGGGTGCTTTACCTGATCTCCCAATCGATATAAGCGGCGAATTTCCGGTTATTTCAGAATGGTGACCATTTCGGGGGTAAATAAGGGGTGGGTTTCCGACTATGCACACCAAAATCAACATAGGGGAAAAAACCTCTGCTGCTATCGGCAAGCCAATCCGATTGGAAGTATATTCTGAATTCGATTGATAAAAAGAATATAGCAACTAAAATCTCATAAATGTTCTAATACTAGATTAGAAAACATATTATAAATCTATATAGTAGATTATTGAGGAGGAAAAGGATGGAAGAGTTAGTATTGGAAAAAGCAATTCAAGATGTTTATCCAGATGACATCGCTTGGTGTTTTGGGTGTGGTCGATTAAATAAAGATGGGCATCACCTTCGAACTGGCTGGCAAGGCGACCAGACTGTGACGTTCTTCAAACCTGATTCAAAATACATGGGTATTCCTGGATTTTTATATGGCGGCATCATGGCCTCATTAATTGATTGCCATGGAACAGGATCTGCCTCGCTTGCTTTGCATCGTAAAAATGGGAACGAAATTGGTGATGGGTCAATACCTCCTCGATTTGTAACTGCAAGCCTCAATGTAGAATTCCTACAACCAACTCCCCAAGAAGTTACATTAAAAGCTGTTGGGACTGTTGAAGAAATTCATCCGAAAAGATGGAAGGTCGAGACCGAAGTTTATGCCCAGGATACTCTTTGTGCTCGAGGTACAGTAATTCTTGCCGTAATGCCCAGCACTTTCTTAGAACACTTGGCTAAACGCTAACCTTTTAGCGTTCAGCCATAGTTGCACGTATGTCGATAAGAAAGTTTTATACTCCTCCATCAAAAAGAAGGATTATTTCTTGCTGACCACTGTCAGTAAAACTTAATAAATATTATTTGTTCGGATAAAGATTCTGATAGGTTTCTATGTTTAATTAATGAAGTTTATTTAAATCGGTTGATTGAAAAAGGAGAAATATTATGCTCAGTCTTCCCTGAAATAATCAAATCACTTAAGATCTGTCCTACTACGCTGCTGAATTTAAAGCCGTGTCCTGAGAATCCCGAGGCAATGGCAACGTTTGAATAGTTAGGATGCAAATCAATAATGAAATCTTCATCGGGAGTAAGTGTATACATACAGGTTTTACCGTACTTTAATTGTTCTGTAGATGGCATATAGTGATGTAGAAATTGCTTTAAATCTGCCGAATCTTCCTCTATTTCACCAAATTCCCTTATGTCTTCATCTGGATTGATTGTTTCTCCTCCATCATGTCTGCCAACTTTTAACCCGGAACCATCGATACTAGGAAACCCGTAATATATTCCTTGAGATGTCTCAAATGAAAAGGCTGGAAAATCCTTATAATTATATAAATCTTTACTGGCATCAAACCAGGCAAATGTTTTTCTTACTGGCTTTAGAGGAAGGTTTAAATCCAATTTAGAGAGAAGACTTCCTGACCACGCTCCTGCTGAGACTACTAAGGCATCGGCGTAAAAAGTTTGATCTTCGGTCTTGATGGTTACTCTTTCATCATGAACTGATAATTCTTTCACTTTGCTATTGGTTAAGATTGTCGCTCCGTGTTGTTCAGCAAGTTCTCGGTAGGCTCCAATGCATTCCTCACATTTGAGTACTCCTGATGTTGGTTCAAAGCACCCTATGTAATTTTCCGGCAAAGTGATGCCCGGCCATCTCTTATTCACTTCACTTGAATCCAGAATCGTAAGTGGCAATAAATGAGTTTTTGAACTTGAGATGATATTCTGGATAAAATCTGTATTTTCAAAGCCCACGTTTAGAACCCCAGTTTGGAGAAACAATTGTTTTCCTGTCATTTTCTCTAAATCATTCCATAATTCTTGAGCCTTGAGCGCTAACGGAACGTATTCTTCACCTT
>DAMDNS010000542.1:0-1946 GCA_032083605.1 Ureibacillus sp. | reverse complement strand
CCTTGGATTACCTGTTTTGTGGCTGGAGCAATATCCAAAGGGGCTTGGTCCAACAGTTGAGAAAGTCGCCGAAACCCTGCCAAATCAAAAACCGATTGAAAAAATTACGTTTAGTGCCTATGATACACCTGAATTTGTTGAGCAACTAGAAGCAACAGGTCGCAAAAAGGTCCTGCTTGCAGGAATTGAAACTCATATCTGCGTCTATCAAACAGCAGCCCATTTACTGCAAAATGGTTATGAAGTTGAGATCCTGGCAGATTGTGTTTCTTCACGAACAGCCAAGAGTCATGAGATTGGACTTCAAAAAATAATGCAGCTTGGTGCCAAAGTGACGACAGTCGAGATGGCCTTATTTGAAATGCTGCAAATTGCCAAAGGCGATCAATTCAAAGCAATCAGTAAGCTAGTAAAATAAAGATCTAGATTAAAGAAACCACACTGTCGCATGTGTTTTAAAGGCGGCTGCATGGTTTTTTTATTTTCTATATTCAGAAATATTATGTACGACTTTTTTTATGACAATGTTGATTTCAGTTTGTTTGGAAAATAAAGATTAAATTTCCGTTTAAATTAAAAATTCCTTATTATTTCCTTCAAATAAAGGTAGTTTTTCCGGTTATGTTGCCCAAATCTATGGATTTTGTCTTATTTAAAGCGATTAATCGGAAAATCTCCGCTTATATGTGCTAATTAAGCCCCCATTTTATACATTAGACGGAAATACTCCGTCTAACTTCATATACCTACACGAAAACTAACCATGAATACTTACAGCCTTGATTCTAAGGACATTACAGTTTTAACAACTATAAAAAAGCATGGCGAATTTCATTATAAATTACCATGCTTCTTTTTTTACTCCAAAAGAGACTCGTTGCTGTAGGAGGGACGTTTCTCTGTTGAATCTTCTATTTCTTTTTATTAACTAACTTTCTAGCTTTTTCAGTATTCGCAAAATGCCACTTTGAAATAGATTTCAATGTTTCCTCGCCGTGCTTTATCCATATCCGTGCAGCCATCTCATCGACTTTGCCGCTTGCGCCTTTTTGCAGGTTGACCCCAACAGTTTGGGAGAGTCTATCCATTTCCTTTAAGAAAGCGTAGCGAGCTAATATGGATGCTGCGGCAACAGACACATGAAGCTGCTCAGCCTTTGTTGAAAATAACACATCTTCGCGAACGATTTCTTTTTCATTTTTTATATGGTTATAATATATATTTCGCTCAGCAAATTGGTCGATCAAAATATAGTCCGGCTTTTCCGGCTCTATTTTTGCCAAAACGTGCTTGAGTGCCTGGTTATGCAGCATGGCTTTGATCTTTCCCTGGGAATATCCCTTTGCTTGAATGGCATTATATTTGTCATTGCGCAAAGTTAAAATGCTATAAGAGCAGACAGACATGATGTCAGGAGCAATTTTTAACATGATCTGGTCAGTTAACATTTTGGAATCCTTTACACCGAGCTCGTAAATTAGATCGATTTTATCTTTTGGGACGTAGACGGCTGCTACTGTGACTGGTCCGAAATAATCCCCGGTGCCTGTTTCATCTGACCCTAAAACTGACAGCTTAGCGAAATTTTCTGGTAGGGTATCGCCCTTTGTTTTGATTATTTTATTCGAGCTTGTTGTAGTTGATGATTGGGAAGAGGAGGACTTCACTTCACCCCAACGGCTCGCTTCTCTTGTTGCGCCCGTTCCCTGGAACATCACTTTTCCGGATTTATAGATTGTAATCGCCGTATCTGAAAGCTTTGCTGCAAAAACAACTCCAGGTGCGTTCCGATCAATCTTGGATGAAGCATAATAGGATTTCACCTGATTCTGTAATTCACTTGAAAGCTGTAACACAATATTTGACATAAGTTTGTTCCTTTCTTCCTTCTAGGCCTGTATCGCCAAGAATTGCATATGTTCACCTTTTAAATTATTCGTAGTCCA
>DAMDNS010000541.1:0-1955 GCA_032083605.1 Ureibacillus sp. | reverse complement strand
TGATATTTCAGTGAACAATCGTTGGCTACGCTTATTTAAAGATGGCATTCTTCAAAAACAATATCCGATTGCAGTTGGCAGAATGCTATATGATACGCCAGTAGGAAATTACATTATTATTAATAAAGCACCGGATCCAGGTGGTCCATTCGGTACAATGTGGATGAGTTTATCTAAGGAACACTATGGTATTCACGGCACAAATGATCCCAGCTCTATTGGTCATGCCGTCTCACATGGCTGCATTCGCATGCATAATAATGATGTAGAGGAATTGGCTAACATTATTCCGATTGGCACGCCCGTTTTTATACATCCCTAATGTAAAAGCGCTCGGCTCTTAAATTGGGAACAGAGCGGTTTATACTCATATATACATGTAATTGATTTTATTTAAAATTATAGTTGTATAAGATATTGCACTTCAAGCAATACTACTAAATGACATAGTATTCGAAAAGCGGGAGGACAAAATCTTGGCTACAAAAGAAAATATTTTATCTATTTTCGCCTTAGGTGGCATCAACGAAATCGGTAAAAATATGTATGTTGTGCAATACGCAAACGATATGGTAATAATCGACTGCGGTGCTAAATTTCCAGACGAAAGTTTATTGGGCATTGACTTAATTATCCCTGATATTACTTATTTACAAGAAAACAAAGATAAAATTAGAGCTTTGGTTGTTACACATGGGCACGAGGATCATATCGGAGGCATTCCTTATCTCTTAAAAAAATTAAATATTCCTATTTATGCTACTCGTTTTACACTTGGGTTAATTGAGCTAAAACTAAAAGAACATAAGCTTTTAAGAGGTTCTGACTTAATTGAAATACATTCAGATTCAAAATTAAATTTCGGCCAAATTGGTGTAAGTTTTTTCAAAACAAATCACAGTATACCTGACTGTTTAGGTATCGTTTTTGAAACACCTGAAGGAAATGTTGTCCATACTGGTGATTTCAAATTTGATTTAACTCCAGTGAATGACCAATATTCAGATATTCATAAAATGGCCGAAATTGGAATGCAAGGGGTTCTTGCTCTCATATCAGAAAGTACCAATGCTGAACGCCCTGGCTCAACCCCTTCTGAACAACTTGTAGGTGGCCATATTGAAGAAGCTTTTATGAAGGCGGAACGTAAAATCATCATTTCTACTTTCGCCTCGAATGTTAATCGAATACAGCAAATCGTCGATGCGGCGTTGAAGGTCAATCGAAAACTGGCATTGCTTGGTCGTAGTATGGTAAATGTCGTTTCTGTTGCTTTAGAACGTGGTTATGTAACAATACCAGAGGATATGCTGATTGATGCACGTGAAGTCAAGTATCTTCCTCCTGAACAAGTAGTTATTTTATGTACAGGTAGTCAAGGAGAGCCTTTAGCTGCCCTTTCTCGCTTGGCCAGTGGAAACCATCGGGAAGTGAAGATTTTACCAGAAGACACTGTCATTTTAGCTGCTTCTCCGATTCCTGGGAATGAGAAAGATGTATCACGTATTGTGGATAATTTATTTCAGCTTGGGGCAAAGGTGATTTATGGATCCTCTAGTAATACAGGTATGCATGTTTCTGGACATGGCTATCAAGAAGATTTAAAACTAATGCTTACCTTAATGAAGCCAAAATTCTTTATTCCTATCCATGGTGAATTTCGAATGTTACATCAGCATCGTCTGTTAGCTGAATCGGTAGGTGTCAAGAAAGGGCATTCCTTTATTATGCGCAATGGTGATGTCGTGGATATTGAAAATGCAATGGCACGCCAGACAAGGAAAATACCTGCTGGGGATACGTATGTAGACGGAATAGGGATTGGTGAAGTTGAGGGGATAGTATTACGTGATCGTAAACAACTTTCGGAGGACGGTATGCTCGTCATTGTTATAACAATGAGTAAAACAGATGGTACTGTCATTTCTGAGCCTGATTCCATTTCGCGTGGGTTT
>DAMDNS010000540.1:0-1959 GCA_032083605.1 Ureibacillus sp. | reverse complement strand
TAACCTTGCCAAGGTTGGGGTCGCGAGTTCGAGTCTCGTTTCCCGCTCCAAAATTCAAAAACCACTTAATTCGAAAGAATTAGGTGGTTTTTTATTGGCTATGTATAAATTTAGAGAAGTTTTAACACTCTTCTTTGCATACAAAAAAAGCTTCTATATTTGTAAGATTAAAATTTTTTAATTCTTTATATGTCCAATTTGTTGTAAATAGGCGACGACC
The DNA here is from genome assembly GCA_032083605.1 of Ureibacillus sp. Taxonomy (GTDB): domain Bacteria; phylum Bacillota; class Bacilli; order Bacillales_A; family Planococcaceae; genus Ureibacillus. The sequence continues at coordinate 1,739 of DAMDNS010000540.1, read as the reverse complement.
ATTAATTTTAAATGAGACTCTAGTACCTGCTCCACTTTGTCTGTTACCTGATTTTCAAGCACTCTTCTTATTAATCCCATAATTGCACCTAAAACAAACTCAGCGATGATCCGACTATCATCAAACTCAATATCCGACGCACTCTCCAATAAATTTGAAACAGCGGCTAACATACGGTCATTCATTCGCTTTGAAAGATCCAATCCCCCTCTTTCTCCTGAAATAGCATATAGCGCCTTTGATTCCTCAGGATTACTTAACTTTGCCAAGATTATTTCATCGACTAAAGCTGAGATTAGGGTCTTAATTGAAGTATTTTCATATTTCAGGCAAAGCTCTTCAATTTTTTCTGCAACGCTATCAAGATGACGTTGCAAAACTGCAGCTAATAAAGAATCTCGGTTTGGATAGTATTGGTAAATACTACCGACTGATACACCCGCTCTTTCAGCAATACGTGTGGTATTACACTTTACAATTCCTTCTTTGAGTAAAACCTGAATGGTTGCTTCATGAAGAACTTCTATTGTTGCTGTTGAACGCGCCTGAACTGGTGATTTTCGTGGCTTCAGAGCAGTTTTATTTATGGACATAAAATGCGAATTCTAAATGTGAAGGATTCTTCATAAACTTTATCTTTAACAATATTGAAAGTAAAGTCTGAGGAAAACTTATGTCCAATCTTATAAATCTTTCCGACACATACAAACTTGGAAATAAAATTGTAAATAGAATGGGCTATGGTGCAATGCAACTGGCAGGTCATCATGCATTTGGACCACCAAAAGATAAAAATGCTGCAATAAATGTCCTAAAAACCGCTATCGAGTTAGGTATTAATCATATCGATACCAGCGATTTTTATGGCCCTCACATAACCAATCAAATTATTCGAGAGGCTCTATATCCTTATCGAGATGATCTTACCATTGTCACAAAAATTGGAGCAAAGCGAGGAGAGGATGCTTCTTGGCTACCAGCTTTTTCTGCAGAACAAATTGAAAAAGATGTACATGATAATTTGCGTAATTTGGGTCTACAAACTTTAGATGTTGTAAACTTTCGAGCAATGTTTAACCCCATGATGCCTTCCGAAGGTTCCATTGAGGAAGTAGTTGTTGTACTGGCTAAATTAAAAGAAGAAGGTTTAATTCAACATATTGGATTAAGCAATGTTACAGAAGCTCAAATTATTGAAGCTGAAAAAATCACAGATATTGCTTGTGTACAAAACCAATATAATTTGTTCAATCGTCAAGATGATGTATTAATTGATCAACTAGCTAAGAAAGGAATTTGTTATGTACCCTTTTTTCCGCTAGGTGGGTTTACACCTTTTCAATCAGATACATTATCTGCTATAGCAAATGATCTTGGTGCAACTCCGAAACAAGTCGCATTAGCTTGGCTATTAAAACGATCGCCTAATATCTTATTAATTCCTGGCACATCATCGATAGCTCATTTAGAAGAAAATATTGGTGCTTCCAAATTGATATTGTCAGATGAAGTCTACAATTTACTAAGCTCATTAAATAACAGCTAATTGTTTGGCTGGAAGTAAGTTCCAGCCTATGCCCATATTCTAAAATTTAAACCACTTAATTTGAAAGAATTAGGTGGTTTTTAGCTATTAGTATTCAAAATCTATGTTAGAACCTTTTATAACTGTAAAGACACTACTACCTTCTTTATTGACTCAATTTCATATATACTGGCCTTAGTATGAGATGAGCCTT
>DAMDNS010000539.1:0-1966 GCA_032083605.1 Ureibacillus sp. | reverse complement strand
GAAATAACTAAAAATTGAGTTGAAATGGTTGTTCTCTCCTACTTTACTACCAAAATAGTTTGATGTAATTTTTTTAACATAGTAATTTTCTGTAAAAAAAAAGACAAAATTACAGTAGTAATTTCGTCTTTTTTCTCCATTATTGTTTAGATTTCCTTTTTTTTCCTCTTTTAATAATGGCCACGATAAATGCTATAAATAAAATATATACAACTGCTAAGGCTGCTAAATAGCCTTTATTAATCCCTTTTTCTTCCTTTATTTGGAATATTTCCACTATTTCACGATCTAGTACCAGCGGATAACTTCCATCCTTATTCGCTCGTATTGTATCACTGTCTAACATGGCAATAAGCTCTTTACCTGAACCGATTTCTTCTTCTGATATATCAAATCGCGTAGTTTTTCCAGTATTATTAATGACTACAATCCATCTTTCCGTATCTGAATATCGCTCAAATACTAGGAAGCCATTTTCATTTTTAAGTAATTTGAATTCACCATTTCTTAAAGTTTCCGATTGAGTACGTAATGTTTGAACATCTCCAATAAAGTCAATCATTTCTTCATCTGTTTTAAAATTGTAAAGCTGATGTGCTTCCGGTCCTGCTTCACCATTCATGATCAGCTCTGTTCCATATTGGGTTACAGGAACCCCAGGTAAAAGTAAAGTAGCAACAATCCCCATTCTTGTTCTTGTTGGAGGGTAAGCTTCAACTGTATAAATAAAACGGTTAGTTAATAGATTATCAAGCATGAGCTGAGTTGGTGCTTGTTCCTTTTTTACATAAGGTTCAATGTTCGTTAATAAATCTGATGAATCTACGTCTACATTTTTGTATACATTTCGGAAGGCTTCAGTAGTCTCCGAAAAATAGTTTGCATCAAAATCCGCATCACTTTCTTCGTTCGATATTACATAAATTTCCTCATTTACTTGTTTGATAGCGGCAATTAATTCATTCAGGAATTCAGCATCCGCGTTACCTAAGTTAGTTAGACGTACGCCACCAAATTCATATGCCGATATAAAGCTTACTACTGCATCAAGCAGGGCTTTTTGTACTTGTTCATTCTGCAAATCCCATTGCACTTTGCCTTCCGAAGTGCTGGAGATCCATTCTGATTTTGCTGGATCCTGAGCCCATGCATGATTTTCACTTACATTAGTTAATGGAAAATCTATCATAACCTTCACGTTACTTTGACGATATGTATTGATAACATTTGTCAGTTCTTCAGCTGTCCCAAAATGAGGCTCAATCTCCTCATAGCTAGTAACCATGGAGCCATCATATTTCTCTGTTTTGAAAACAGAACCGATTGAGGCAATACTATACCCCATATCTGTTATTAATGAAAATTTATCAATCAACCCTCTAAAGTCCCCACCTGCAAATTGAGTAATGTCTTTAGGGTCGGTAGTGTAATCGTTTTCGTTTGTCCCGTTAAAATAACGGTCTACTAATAAATCATATATTGTTTCATCTGCAATCGTTTTTGTTTCTTGTGCATTTGCAACTGTTGTGAATGAAAATGATGCAGCCACCAAAGCTGACGCCACTGTGGCACTAATCCATTTTGTAAATTTCAAAATTATCCCTCTCCTATCAAATGCGCCTAGGCTATTTTTTCTGCCTGATCAGCCTACGACAATAACTTCATCCAAAATTAGCAACGTCTAATAGAACGAAGTGAAGACATACCATCGCCATTTTACCAAAAAAAAAAGACTTTCTGCTATCTTTAACTGGGAAAATGAGAATTTACATTGTAAAATGCGACAAAACCGTGACAACTAGTGACATAACATGACGGTGAAGAGCCTTTTAATGATGGGGTTCATACTGATACTGGTCGATATCTAATGTGTACTGCTATTAATGTATCCAAAAGAAGATACTTTTATCGTGGAAGGCAATTAGTATAGTTACGTTTATTGTTCGATATGAATTATGAATTTCAT
>DAMDNS010000538.1:0-1967 GCA_032083605.1 Ureibacillus sp. | reverse complement strand
AGGTTTTAACCTTCTCAACACAAATTGTGTCCCCCCGCAATGTTAAAGAAATTTTGCAAAAGAAAAGCCCTCCTTGAAAAAAGGAGAGCATACAAGCACACATGTAAATTGTACGTTGCTCCCTACGCCCGTGTTAACGGATCAGGTTCTAAGGGTCAGGTTTTACCTTCTCAACACAACTTGTGTCCCCCTGCAAAACATTTAACTAATTTCTATATTACACCAAATAGATGAAAAATCTATTCTTTCTTAGAAAAATAAAGCGATAAGCATTGCACTTATTTAGATATATACAAGGAGCAGATTCACGTTCCTTTTGTAAATTTCTGCTATATCAATAAATTTAAACATCCAAAAATCTATTAACCTATTTAAAGTATGAGCAACTTTCTTGAATATGAAATTTAATAGAATTATTATTCTAGGTGTAAGCGAAGTTTACTAATATGGAGGCATCATCTATGACTAAAGAACCTATTACTGTCAGCGCCATTATTAATGGCGAGAAAATACAAACAGATAAAAAAATTACTCGCGAAAATCCAACACATCCTGAGCAGATTGTTGGTTACGCTCCAAATAACACGAGAGAAGAAACAATCCAAGCAATTGATGCAGCCTATGAAGCTTTTAAAGCGTGGGCGTGGAGTGATATCGACGATCGTATTGAAAGAATGAATCGTGCCATTCAAAAAATTAAAGACCAATTGCCAGAAATTGCGGAATTATTGTCTCGCGAACACGGTAAAGCACTTTATGATGCACAAGGGGAAATTGCGATTTCTCTAATGTGGATGGAATTTGCCGTAGAAAATGTGAAAAAAGCTACTTCACCTGAAGAGTTAAAACACGAAAACGATCGTACAATCATTTCTCATGACCCTATGGGGGTAGTATCAGCTATCACGCCTTGGAACTATCCAATTTCTTTATCTACAATCAAGATTGCACCCGCTTTGTTGACAGGTAATACAATGGTGCTTAAACCAAGTCCATTTGCACCTTTAGCAGTAAGCCGTGTAACCGAGATTATTGCGGATGAATTCCCGGCAGGTGTATTGAACTTGGTTAATGGGGATGCAGAGGTTGGAGTTGAGCTTACATCAAATCCGAAAATCGCAAAAATCGCCTTCACAGGTGGTACAAATACAGCAAAACATATCATGAAAGCAGCATCCGACACAATTAAAAATATGACATTAGAGCTTGGCGGCAATGACGCAGCGATCGTTCTGGAAGACTTCGATGTGAATGACGAACGTGCATTACGACGCATGGTTATTTCCAACTTCCTAACAGCCGGCCAAATTTGTATGATCGCAAAACGTGTCTATGTTCACCGTTCAATCTATGATGCATTTGTTGAAAAATACATTGAAGCAGCCAACAAGTGGATCAAAGTAGGCGATCCATTCCACCCTGAAGTAACAGTAGGTCCAGTAAATAACAAAGCTCAAGTAAACTATGTGAACAGCTTAGTGGAGGATGCAAAAAATAAAGGGGCTCAAATCATTCCTTTAGGAACAATTCTAAATCCTGAATTAATGGATAATGGATACTTCCTGCAACCAACACTCGTTTTAGGTGCAGATAAGCACGATCGCGTGGTAATAGAAGAACAATTCGGCCCAACTGTACCGATTCTTCCATTCGACGACGAAGAGGAAGTAATCAACTTGCATAACGAAAGCATCTATGGCTTAACAAGCTCAGTATGGGGCGAAGAGGAACACGCTATCAAAGTGGCACGTCGCATCGAAGCGGGTACAACGATGATCAACACGGCTGCAGTGCAAGGTTTAGACGTCCACTTCCCATTCGGCGGAGTAAAACAATCCGGTGTGGGACGTGAATATGGATTGGATGGCATTAAATCCTATACAGAAACTCATGTCATCAATGTGCCAACGATGAAGGAATTACCTTATATTCCGGAATAATAGTGCCGAGATTTTCATGTAAATTTT
>DAMDNS010000537.1:0-1992 GCA_032083605.1 Ureibacillus sp. | reverse complement strand
AAATTGCTAAATTTTCCAATTATGTATTTGCTCATTATATCATTTAGTGATATATTATGAATCGATATATCATTAAGTGATATAGTAGGTGGTGAATTTTTTGAAATCATTAGAACAGCTAACGGATTCTGTTTTTTATATCATGGCTGCCTTAACCATACCAAGACATGGATATGCAATTATGAATTTGATCGAGGAAACAACAAAAGGACACTTTATTATTGGTCCAGCCTCTCTATATACCATTATTAAAAAATTATTAAAAGAAGAATTAATCATTTTACATGATGAATCAGACTCAAGAAGAAAAGTATATGTGCTCACCCAAAAGGGCAGAGAAGTTTTAACGGAAGATATTGAACGGAGAAAAGTAATGATTGAACTTGCCGAAAAAGGGTTAGGGGAGGAGAGTTGAACATGAAAAGACCAAAGTACATGATGTCAAAGGGTTTGGCATTTGCAAAAAAAGGGTGATTTAGAAAAGCTGAGTAAAAAGGCAAAACAAGGCTGGCTATTAAAAGACCTTGCCTTTGCAGGTTATCGTTTAGAAAAATCCGTTCCTGAAGAGATTGAATATAGTATCGATTATCGTTTATTAAAAGAAGAAGAGAAGGAGGAGTATTTGGAATTGTTTGTAATGGCCGGTTGGGAGCATGTCTGCTCCAGCTATGACCATGCACTTTTTCAAGGCTCTACGAGGGACAAATCCGATTTATAGCGATAAAGAATCAGCAGCTGAAAAAATTGACCGTCTTTCAAAACCAATCTATTCTATAGGGAAATTTATCTTTCCACTTACCTTACTATTGATCGTTTTGATGAATATCTTTAATGGGCCACTTCAAAAATTCAGTACAATAGCCTTTTGTATTTCGTTGGTTTGGCAACACCGACCCTGATGATGGTTGTAGCGTTAGTCTACCGTAAGAAGAAGTTAACGATATCAAAAGAATACTAAATCTTGAATGTGGGCTATCCTGTAAATGGATAACCCACATTTTTCTTACAGCAGGAACATTGCTACAATTGTTGTAACGACTAAACCTATTATTACTGGCACGAGATTTCTGCGAGCTAATTCAAAAGGACTGACATTACAAATCGCTGCAGCTGGAATGAGCGCCCAAGGGACAAGTACACCGCCACCAACCCAAATCGCAGCAATTTGCCCAAGAGCAGTTAAAGTAGCAGTGCCTTCACCTATTGCTGTACCAAAAAGATTTGCAATGGATCCCGCTAAAGTAATACCTGAGAACCCTGAACCATCTAAGCCTGTAATCGCTCCAACTGTTGTTAAAGTTACCGCGGCAATTTCTCCCGTTAAAGGCACTACCCCTGCTAAGGCGATACCAAGGTCATTGACAATTCCTTGTGAAGCTTTCGGTAGATATTCCCCAAGTACTGCAGTAAACCCTGAATCTCCTAAATAGAAGAAGGCAGCAATTGGAATAACCGGTCCAAATACTTTAAAACCAAATTGAAAACCTTCTATTAAATAACTTGTCGTTTTTTCTAATCCATCATTCTTATGGGCAAAAATGGCAAGCAAGAGGAGGATGAAAACAGTCGTTCCACCTACAAGTGCTGTCGCATCACCACCTGAAAGATTAAAGACAGCCATTCCCACAACATCCAGCACAAAAGCAACAGGAATAAGGATGGCAAAAAATTTACGTTGACCTAATGTTAATAAACTTGTATTCACTACTTCTTCTTTTTTCTCTTTATCAAATGTACCGACCATTTCCAAATTGCCGCGCTTCATATCTCTTCTCAGCATGAAAAAGGCCACAACCGTTGTTACAACACCCATCACGGCAACTAAAGGAATGCTTGCCGTAATGACATCCGAAACAGGAATCCCGGCAGCATCAGCCGTAAGCTTCGGCGCACCCTGGATAATAAAGTCACTGGACAACGCAATCCCGTGACCAAATAAGTTCATTGCCATGGCAACACCTAATGCTGGAAGTCCCGCTCGGATTGCAACAG
>DAMDNS010000536.1:0-1998 GCA_032083605.1 Ureibacillus sp. | reverse complement strand
GAGGCTTCATCACTTCCAGATTTACCACCAGGTTTACCGGTAATTCCAGATGAGTACAAGCCTATATTGAAACTTGTTACAAGAAAGCCGATTGTGCCAACAGACGAGGAACTTGAGATCAATAATCGTTCACGTTCAGCAAAACTTCGAATTGCCGAAAAAATAAACGAGAGGGGATAGGGAAATGGCAGTACGTGCTAGGCAAAATTCTTATATTAGTCAACCAGTAAGTCCTGAACAACTTCAACCAGCAAAACAACCAAGAATTAGCAAAAGAAAGAAATCGATTATTACCGCAAAAGAAAAGATGCTTTATTTAGGACTTGTTGTTATGGTTGCGGTGTTGGCAGTCACAATCCTACATAAACAAAGTTCAATCCAGCAAACAACCATGGATATTCAAAAGATTGAATCGGAAATCACGGAAATTGAAAACCAAAATGTCAATTTAAAAGTTCAAGTAAGTGAGTTATCAACCTATGAGAGAATTTGGGAAAAAGCAAAAGCACTCGGTTTAACACTTAATGAGAAAAATGTGAAGGTAGTGCCGGGAGAATGAAAAAAAAGAGATTTCGATTCCAATGGGGAGCCTTTCTAATGTTAGTTATTTATGGAGGGCTCTTTTTTGCATTATTTATCCGGATCTTTTACATTCAGTCGACAGGGGAAGTAAAGGGGCAGCCTTTAGAAGCAAAAGCAGCTGCACTCTATGAAAAAGAAGCAGTCCTGACTGCGGAGCGCGGGAAAATTCTTGACCGTAATGGGGGCGTTATTGCAGAGGATACACTCAGCTATCGTTTAATCGCCGTTGTTAATCCAGAAGCAACAGAGAATAAAAAGAAACCAAGGCATGTACAGGATGCGCAAAAAACAGCGAAAGTGTTAGCAAAATATATTTCCATGGAAGAGTCCGAGATTTATAAGATCCTGACGAAAAAGCTGGAGGATGGAAGAACGCCTTATCAGGTAGAATTTGGGGTGGCAGGCAGAAGCATAAGCCATGAAGTCATGACAGATATTACAAACGAAAAACTGCCGGGCATAACTTTCGCCAGTGATAAGAAACGGTATTATCCAAACGGTCCCTTTGCTTCACATTTAATAGGTTTTGCATTAAAGGAAGAGCAAGAGGATAGTAGTTTTAAAACTGTAGGAAAAATGGGGCTGGAATATACCTACAACAAAGAGTTAACAGGTAAAAACGGTTCCATGCAGTATGAAAGCGATATTTTTGGTTACCTGCTTCCAAATAGCGAAAAGGTGATTACACCAGCGAAGAATGGCGACGACATCTATTTAACAATAGATAAGACGATCCAAAACTTCCTGGAAGAATCAATGACAAATGTTTATAAGGAATACAATCCAGAATCGATGGTGGCAGTTGTGGCGTATCCAAAAACAGGTGAGATTTTAGCGATGTCACAAAGGCCAACCTTTGACCCGGATACAAGGGAAGGATTAGATTCCTGGAATAATAATGTGATTGAGTCAGTAATTGAACCAGGATCTACCATGAAAACTTTTACTCTAGCAACAGCTATTGAGACGGATAATTGGCATCCGAATGCATTTTATCAATCTGGTTCCTATTCGTTGCTAGGGGACACAATCCGAGACCATAACCAAAGTGGTTGGGGGCAAATTACGTATTTAGAAGGTTTTCAACGTTCCTCAAACACGGCCATGGCAAATATGCTGGAGTATATCGGGAATGATACATTAATAGATTATTTCAAAAAATTTGGTTTTGGTTCAAAGACCGGGATTGATTTGCCTGGTGAAGCATCCGGTACATTGTTGACAAAATGGCCGATTAACTTTGTAACAACTTCCTATGGACAAGGGTCGACAGTAACACCCGTTCAACTTGTACAAGCAATGACAGCAATTGCCAATGACGGTGAAATGATGCAGCCATACGTGATTGATAAAATAGTAGATTCCTCCACTGGAGAAGTGATCAAGGACGAGAAACCGACTTCAAAAGGAAAACCA
>DAMDNS010000535.1:0-1999 GCA_032083605.1 Ureibacillus sp. | reverse complement strand
ATATAGCCTCAACATATTATTGGACAAGAAATGGATATTTAGGGTAAATATTGAGGAGGGAAGGTAGAATCTAATGAATAACCTCGTTTTTCATACTTAACATTAAGAAGGATTTACATGTTTTTCGTGGAAATGTTAAATGTAGAGAATACTAGAGTTATATAATTGAAAGGATGTTTTAAATGCAATCATTTGAAGCTTTAGTTGTAAATAAACAAGAAGAGCAATTCTCTGTTGATATCAAACAGTTAACAATGAACGATTTACCAGAGGGGGAAGTGTTGATTCGTGTTCAGTACTCTGGTGTAAATTATAAGGACAGTCTTGCTGCCATTCCCAATGGCAATATCGTAAAAAATTACCCGTTTGTACCGGGTATCGATTTAGCTGGTGTTGTTGTTTCGTCTGTTGACCCACGCTTTAAAGAGGGTGATGAAGTCATTGCAACAAGCTATGAAATCGGTGTATCTCACTTTGGGGGATATAGTGAATATGCACGCATTCCGGCTCAATGGATCGTACCATTACCACAAGGACTATCATTAAAAGAAGCGATGACGATTGGGACTGCCGGTTTCACTGCTGCATTATCTGTTTTGAGATTGGAGAATAATGGTGTTTCACCTGACAAAGGGAAGGTACTGGTAGCAGGAGCAACTGGTGGAGTGGGGAGCTTTGCAGTTTCCATTCTTTCTAAATTAGGCTTCGACGTCGAAGCAAGTACAGGCAAAGAGTCAGAAGCTGACTATTTAAAAAAGCTTGGCGCAACATCAATCGTTTCTCGTGATGAGGTCTACGATGGGAAAATTCGGGCTCTGGGCAAACAAAAATGGGCGGCTGCAGTAGATCCAGTAGGCGGGGAGCCATTAGCTGCATTACTTAGCCAAATTCAATACGGCGGATCAGTAGCTGTAAGTGGTTTAACTGCAGGTACAAGTGTGCCAACAAGTGTATTCCCGTTTATCCTGAGAGGTGTGAATTTACTGGGAATTGACTCCGTATATTGCGATATGGAAACAAGACTAAAGGTATGGACTCGTTTAGCATCTGACTTTAAACCGGCGAATTTAGAGGATGTCATTCAACAAGAGGTGACATTAAAAGAACTTCCGGAAGTACTGCCGACATTGTTGAAGGGGCAGGCAAGAGGCAGAATTTTGGTTAAATTATAGGGGGATAGGAAATGATTGTTTCTCAAGAGGTATTAGATTTGTTTGGTGCAAAAGATGAGACAGCCTTTATTAAGCAAATGCAATCCAATGCGACTAACACGTTAATCGAGGCTTTGGAGATTGAATACGTAGAGCTTTCTTCAGACCGCGTTGTAATGACAATGCCAGTTGGCGCTAAAACAAGGCAGCCAGCAGGTATCCTGCATGGAGGGGCATCGGTAGCTCTAGCGGAAACAGCTGCAAGTATTGCTACAGCCATCAATGTGGACCTAACAAAATACAATCCAGTTGGACTGGAAATCAATGCAAACCATATCCGCAGTAAACAAGACGGGATTGTGACAGCAATCGCAACGCCTTTACATAAAGGACGCAAAACGATGGTATGGGACATTAAAATTGTAGATGAAGACGAAAAGCTAATCTGCATCTCGCGTTGTACGATGGCAGTAATAGAAAAAAATTAAATGAAATGAAATAGAGTGTTTCAAAAGTAATTTTTTGAAACACTCTATTTTTAACAGAAGGTGCAACTAAGGGTTGGGGCTTTGGGAAGTTTTCTATACAAGCTAGTTGACAGAATACCTATAGGGGTATATTATGTGTTTATCGGACCGATTCCTCATAAGTAGAAGGAGGCGAACAAGTTGAACTCATATGATGATAAAATCAAAAACCGAGTAAAGCGAATGGAAGGGCAACTTCGCGGCATATTGAAAATGATGGACGAAGGAAAAGATTGTAAAGAAGTGATTACACAACTTTCTGCTGTTCGTTCTGGAATTGACCGTTCAATCGGGTTGATTGTAAGCCAAAATTTAATTGAA
>DAMDNS010000534.1:0-2018 GCA_032083605.1 Ureibacillus sp. | reverse complement strand
ATAAGGAGAATGAAGCACTTTCTAGAAGAGAATCTGGAGTGAAAAGTGCATCATAAGGAGAATGAAGCACTTTCTGAAAGAGCATGCAGAGTGAAAAGTGCATCATAAGCACGATGAAGCATATTCTAAAAAAACACAGATACGTTTCATCTCCGGCAATAATTTCAATAAATAAATGTTACTCTCTTATTATTAAATTTTTGAATATTCAACTATTGAAAAACCGTAACTTAAATACTATAATTAGTAATTAATTAAAAGCGTTTGAGAAGGAAAAGTAGATAAGAGGTAGTTTTAAAGAGAGCTTCTGATGGTGGAAATGAAGCAAATGAGCCTTGTTGAAAATGACCCTTCGATGCTTCGTACCGAAACTATTGTGTAGGCTACGACGAGAAAGGCACTCGTTATAACAGCGGCAGTATGAACGCGTACTGATGGAGGCAAATGGTGTGAGCTATTTGCGAACTTAGGTGGTAACACGGGAACTCTCGTCCTAATCGTATTTCGATTAGGGCGTTTTTTTTATGGGTAATTTCAAGCAGGAAAAAAGGAGAGAGTATTGATGACAATTTTAATAGGTGGCGCATGGCCATATGCAAATGGTTCATTACATCTGGGGCATATTGCTGCCTTATTGCCAGGAGATATTTTAGCAAGATATTATCGTCAAAAGGGCGAGAAGGTTTTATATGTGTCTGGGAGCGACTGTAACGGGACTCCGATTTCTATTCGTGCAAACCAAGAAAAGACGACAATCAAAGCAATTGCTGACAAATACCATGAGGAGTTTTCGCAAGTTTTCAACAAACTGGGATTTACCTATGATTTATATACGCGAACAGATGCAGCTCATCATCATCAATCAGTTCAGAATATCTTCTTAACTTTATTGGAAAACGGTTATTTGTATAAGAAAAAAATCGAGCAAGCCTATTGTCAGCTAGACAAACAGTTTCTTCCCGATCGTTTTGTTGAAGGAGTCTGTCCTAATTGTGGAGCGAAAGCGAGAGGAGATCAGTGCGATCATTGCTCAAAAATATTGGATTCCTTAAATTTGATCGATAAACGCTGTAAAATTTGCGGGAACGAACCTGTCATCAAAGAGACGGAGCATTTTTATTTTTCCTTTAGTGCATTTCAGGAAAAGCTGGAAGGCTATACTATAAAGGCTGATCAACAAAATCTCTGGAGAGAAAATGCCATTAATCTTACGAAACGATATTTGGCAGAAGGCTTGCCGGATCGAGCAGTCACTCGAGATTTGCCAAATGGAGTGGATGTTCCAGTTGAAGGATTTGAGGGGAAAAAGATTTATGTTTGGATAGAGGCTGTGGCAGGCTATTTAACGGCCAGTATCGAGTGGGCAAAACAAAGTCAGGAAAAAATTGAAGAGTACTGGAATGAAACTACTATATCCTATTACATTCATGGGAAGGATAATATTCCGTTTCATACAGTCATTTGGCCTGCGATTTTACTAGGCATAAATAAACCTGCATTGCCGACACATATTATTTCCAATGAATATTTAACTTTGGAAAAACGGAAATTATCAACGAGTCAAAATTGGGCTGTATGGATGCCTGATATTCTAGATGCATATGACCCGGATTCAATTCGGTATTTTCTAACTATAAATGCACCGGAGAACCGTGATACCGATTTTTCATGGAGAGAATTTATTTATAGTCATAACAGTGAATTGCTCGGGGCATTTGGGAACTTCGTCAATCGTACATTGAAGTTTATTGAAAAATCCTTTGAAGCCGAAATTCCACATGCGGAAATAAATGGAGCTATTCTACTTCAAACCGAAGCTTTATACGGTGAGGTAGGCGCTTTAATAGAAGCTGGACATTTTAAACAAGCGTTGGAAACTATCTTTGAATATGTCCGTGCAGCTAATCGATATTTTGATGAAAGAAAGCCTTGGATTCAGGTTAGGGAAGAGCTGGAAGGGTGCAAGAAAACTTTAGCGACATGCGTCTTTATCATTCAAAATCTTGCTCAACTCGTGC
>DAMDNS010000533.1:0-2019 GCA_032083605.1 Ureibacillus sp. | reverse complement strand
TCCCGGCTCAGCCACCTCTGTTTTGTCACATTACAACCTGGATTGTGACATTTCCCGGCTCACCCTACTCAGTTTTGTCACATTACGGCTTGAATCGTGACATTTCCTTGCCTTAGCACCTTCAATTTGTCATGTTAGGGCATGTATCTTCCGAAATGGCCAAAATCCTTTCATGTTCTAGTTTGATTCTCATGTACTTGTTACCACTATTGCTATCCACGGCACCATGAGAATCTTCCTTCCGATGATTCATATACAGAGCTTGTCCATTGAACTAAAAAACGCAAACAGCCGTATCAAACCAGCCATTTGCGTCCCGCTATATTATTAGATTAGTCTTCTTTTTTCTTTGTTACAGCTAAGCTTAGCTCTTGTAACTGTGCATCCGATACTTCACTTGGAGCTGAAGTTAATAGACAGCTTGCAGTGGCAGTTTTCGGGAATGCGATTGTATCGCGTAGGTTCGAACGGCCGGCAAGGAGCATTACGAAACGGTCTAGTCCGAATGCAAGACCTCCATGCGGCGGCACTCCGTATTCAAATGCTTCTAGTAGGAAACCGAATTGCTCTTGCGCTTCTTCTTCAGAGAAGCCTAATAATTTGAACATTTTTTCTTGAAGGTCGCGTTCGAAAATACGTAATGATCCTCCACCTAATTCGTAGCCATTTAATACGATATCGTATGCTTGGGCACGTACTTCGGCAGGGTTTGTATCCATTTTTTCAACGTCCTCATCAAATGGACGAGTAAATGGATGGTGAGCAGCTGTGTAGCGTCCAGCTTCTTCGTCATACTCAAGCAACGGCCAATCTGTTACCCATAGGAAAGCATATACCGATTCATCGATTAAGCCTAATTCTTTTCCTAATTTGTTGCGTAAAGCACCTAAGCTTGCTGCAACTACTGATGAAGAGTCGGCAACGAATAATAGTAAATCTCCGCTTTCTGCATTTGTTGCTTGCATTAAGCTCTCAGCCGTTTCGCCTTCGAAGAATTTCGCGATTGGTCCGTTTAATCCTTCGTCCGTTACTTTTAGCCATGCTAAACCTTTTGCGCCATAAATTTTAACAAACTCAGTTAATGCATCGATGTCTTTGCGTGAATATTTGTCAGCATTTCCTTTCACGTTGATTGCTTTTACTTCGCCACCTGATTCAACCGCTTGGGCAAATACTTTGAAAGAAGAATCGCGAACAATTTCAGAAAGCTGTACAAGCTCTAAACCAAAGCGAACATCCGGCTTATCTGAACCGTAGCGTGCCATTGCATCGCTATAAGTCATACGCTGGAATGGCAGCTCCACGTCCACACCTTTTGCTTCTTTCATCACCGTTTGGATCAAACGTTCATTCATTTCAATAATTTCGTCCATTGACATAAATGAAGTTTCAATATCCACTTGCGTAAATTCAGGCTGACGGTCTGCGCGTAAATCTTCGTCACGGAAGCAACGAGCAATTTGGAAGTACTTTTCAAAGCCTGAAACCATTAATAATTGCTTAAATAACTGTGGTGATTGGGGTAATGCATAAAATTCACCTTCATGTACACGGGATGGAACTAAATAGTCACGTGCACCTTCTGGAGTTGATTTTGTTAAAATCGGTGTTTCTACTTCTAAAAATCCTTCGTTTTGCAGGAAGTTGCGAATTGAACGAGTAATATCGGAACGCAGTTTAAATGTGTTGAACATTGCTGGACGGCGCAAGTCTAAATAGCGATATTTTAAACGTACATCTTCCGAAACTTCGATTTTATCATCAATAGCAAAAGGAGGTGTTTTTGCTTCATTAATAATAGTAATTGAAGAAGCAATCACTTCGATTTTACCAGACTTGATGTTCGGGTTAACTTGGCTTTCATCACGAAGAACAACTGTTCCTTCGATTTCAACTACATATTCGTTACGAATTTTTTCTGCAACTGATAGTGCGTCTTTTGCTTCGTCCCCAAATACGACTTGCACGATGCCACTGCGGTCACGCACGTCTACGAAGATTAACCCGCCTAAGTCACGG
>DAMDNS010000532.1:0-2021 GCA_032083605.1 Ureibacillus sp. | reverse complement strand
CAGATCCATCTTTTTTAAACGCTGGTCGCAGTTTCGATAAACCATCAACAGTAGTTGTTTCTTTTATATGTTCATCCAATTCAATGGAGATTTCGTCTTTTCGCACTTTGACCGTTACCGGTACTATTTCATCTTTAAAGTAACCTGCTTCACGGGCTTGTGCTGCTCTTTGGTGGGAGTGAACGGCAAACTCATCCTGTTCCTGACGAGAAATATCATAGATTTCTGCTAACTTTTCAGCCGTCATCCCCATACCTGAACCCGTATATTGATCGGTTAAAGTGGCCTGCAGCATGTCGGTGAATTGCAGATTCCCCAATTTTGCCCCATTAAATCGTTGTTCAAAATTGGAGTACGGAGATTGGGACATATTTTCAGCACCACCGGCCAATACAATGTCTGCTTCTCCAAGTAGTATCTGCTGAGCTGCTGTAATGATGGATTGCATACCTGAACCACATAAACGGTTTAAAGTTAATGCAGGCACTTCCTTAGGTACACCTGCTTTTAAGCCAATGTGACGCGCTAAATAGGCTGCATTTACATTACTGGCAATTACACCGCCGTATACAACATGGTCTACTTGTTCAGGTCGTACGTTCGACCTTTTTAATGCTTCAATGGCAGTTTGCGTGCCTAGTTCAACTGCATCTACTGTTGAAAAAGAACCTCCAAAAGCAGTAAAAGCAGTTCTCGCCCCTTCTACTATATAAACATTTTCCATCTTCATTCCCCTTTTTTAGCTTTGTGCTGTTTCACTTGCCTTAGGTCGCAACGTATGTTTTAACACTTTACCCGATGCATTCCGTGGCAGTTCCTCCAAAAACTCTACTTCCATTGGAATTTTGTATTTCGCTAGTTGAGTTCCACAGTAAGTTAGAACTTCCTCTGTTGTTAATGTTTGACCCTGCTTCACTACTGCAAAGGCTTTCGGTACCTCACCGTATACTTCGTGCGGAATTCCTACTACCGCAGCTTCCAGCACTTGTGGTATTTGATACAATACTTCCTCGACCTCTATTGGATAAATATTTTCGCCGCCGCGAATAATTATATCTTTCTTTCGGTCAACGATATACAAAAATCCTTCTTCATCAAATCGTCCCAGGTCTCCTGAATACAGCCAGCCATTCTGGATTGTTTTTGAGGTTTCTTCAGGATTGCGAAGATACCCTTTCATTACTTGCGGACCTCTTACACAAATTTCCCCTACTTCTCCAAGAGGCACTTCATCACCTAAAGCATCTAATAATTTGATTTCAGTGCGTGGCAACGGTTTTCCCACTGACCCAATTTTCGTTAATGCATCCTGATCTGTTAATGAAGAAGCTGCAGGTGTATTCTCAGTTTGTCCATAGCAATTTTGGACCTTCACTTTTGGGAAGGTATCCTTTAAACGTTTTACTAACTCATAAGGCATCGGTGCTGCACCATAAACAAACAATCGCAAATCTTCAAAATTATAATCCTTTAACTCCGGTTTATTTAATAGAATCGTATACATCGCTGGTACACCAAAGAAGATAGTAGCCTTTGTATCGACTATATTTTTTAATGTTCGGTCGGGAGAAAAGGATTCTTCAATAACGATTGCTCCTCCGCGATACATGGTTGGAACTGCAAATACATGGCTGCCCGCGCAATGGAAAAGCGGCGTACATATATACATCCGATCCTCACTTGTCATCTTCATGGATTCAGACCAAATCTCGCCAGTTTCCAAAACGTTTCGGAAGGATAACTGAACCCCTTTTGGTTTTCCTGTCGTCCCCGACGTATACATCACAACAGCTGTGTCATCAGCTTCCAGATTTGGTGGATTAAATTCAGATGCTTCTTCTTTTAGGATTTCTCGGATTTTTGCTGTATTCATTTTCTCTTTAAAGCGATGTGTAGAACCAGCGATTGCTTGTTCAATTTTTTCGTCAAAGATTAATAGCTTTGCCTCTGAATGGGAGAAGATATATTCCACTTCAGGTGGTGCAAGCTTTGTGTTAACCGGCATAAGCGTCAGTCCTGCT
>DAMDNS010000531.1:0-2051 GCA_032083605.1 Ureibacillus sp. | reverse complement strand
TTTGTATGAAGAGCACAAAGGAGAGCTGCTTGCTCCTCCTTCTAAAGAATTTATTCATCAGCTGCCCGAATTGGTTCGTCATGAATTTGCTATTAAAGAGGCAAAAACTGATGTGGTTATTTCAGGTCTTGGGTGGATCACTGTACAGCATCCCAATGTTGTTGTAGCGGCACATGCTCCAAAAGGGGTAGAAGTGTTCATTCGTCCATCGTTAATCTAAATCTTTAGATATTGCAAAGAGTTTGACAAGGGAAGAGGTTTTGAGATGAAGAAATGGTTTGCTGTGATTGGGGATCCAATAGCACATTCAAAATCCCCCAATATGCACGGTGCTTGGTTTAATGAAGTAGAAATCGATGCAGCATATTTACCGATTCACGTAAAAAGAGAAGCTTTAGAAAGTGCTGTAGCATCTTTAAAAATATTAGGGGCCAGTGGATGGAACGTCACGATACCACATAAACAAACCATCATCCCACTTTTGGATGAGCTTGACCCGATAGCTGAAAAGATGGGAGCAGTCAATACAGTTGTACAGCTTCCAGATGGCAGATTTAAAGGGTATAACACAGATGGAGCCGGATTTGTTCATTCGCTTGAAGAAGTGATTGGCAAAGACAAGAAAGAGCTTGAAGTGCTGCTAATCGGTGCAGGTGGAGCAGCCCGAGGCATTGCCTTTGCGTTACAAGAGTATGGTTATCACAAAATCTCGATCACAAACAGAACTGTTGAAAAAGCCGAGGAAATGATTGCTGAATTAGGTGAAGGACAAGCACTATCTATTATAGAGGCAGAACAGTCGCTGGATCGATTTGGGATATTGGTTCAATGTACTTCTGCCGGTCTTGCAAATAGTGAGTTTAAATTGCCTCTATCCCTTGAAAAGTTACAAGAAGGAGCAATTGCTGCAGATATTGTGTATAATCCATTAATGACCCCATTTTTAATAGAGGCACAAAAGAAGGATGCTAAAATTGTCAATGGTCTTGGAATGTTCGTTCACCAAGGAGCGATTGCTTTTAATTATTGGTTAGGACAATACCCAAATACAAATAATATGATAAAAAGATTAACTGATGAATTAAAAAACAGTTAATTTAGGAGGAAACAAAGTTTTATGCTTACAGGCAAACAAAAAAGATTTTTACGTGCAGAAGCACATCATTTAACACCTATCTTTCAAGTAGGAAAGGGTGGAGTTAATGACCAAATGATTAGTCAATTACGGGATGTTTTGGAAGCGCGTGAACTTATTAAAGTTCGTATTTTAGACAATTGTGAAGATGATAAAGATGATGTTGCCAATGCTTTAGCTAAAGGAACAGGCGCTGAGCTTGTGCAGCTAATCGGATTAACGGTTGTTTTATATAAAGAATCACGAAATAACAAAAAGATTGTATTACCAAAAGTCGATAAGAAATAAGGTGTTGGCAATGAAAAAGGTTGGCATTCTAGGCGGGACATTCAATCCTCCTCATATCGGGCATTTAATAATGGCAAATGAAGCATTTGATGCACTTTCCCTAGATGAAGTCCGATTTATGCCAAATGCAATTGCGCCACATAAACAATTAGTCGATGATGCATCCATGGATAATCGTCTCCGAATGGTAGAAATTGCTATAGAGCCCTATGAGCATTTCAAAATTGAAACAATCGAATTGGCGCTTGGTGGTGTATCTTACACATATCAAACGATGGTAGAGCTGGTGAAGCGAGAACCCGTTGTGCAATTTTATTTTATCATTGGAGGCGATATGATTGACTCCCTTCATTCATGGTATAAGATTGACGAATTAGTTAAGATTGTTCAATTTGTTGGGTTAAAAAGACCAGGAACAAAATCGTCTACTACATATGATGTAAAACTAATTGAGGCTCCTGAAATTGATTTATCTTCTACCTTGATTAGAAGTCGATTAAAATCAGGAAGTACTCTGAAGTTTTTATTGCCGGATGGTGTGGAAAGCTATATTCGAGAGGAAGGTCTATATGGAACGCGATGAGTATTTATCGGCAATAAAACCACGTATGCCTGAAAAAAGATATAT
>DAMDNS010000530.1:0-2068 GCA_032083605.1 Ureibacillus sp. | reverse complement strand
TTTGAGCTGTATTATTATCTTGTTTATGGGGTGGGGCTTTACACGCAGCAACGCCACAATAACCGAGAATTTTTTTGAGTATACAATCCATCCAGTAGGCATTTTTGCTTGGTTAGTTTTAGTAGTATTCATTTTCATGCTTTTTTTCATTGTCCGAAGACACAATAAGAATAATCCAGATAAGAAAATTAATGCCTTTTCTCTTAGACCACCAGAATATAATGAGGAAGATGAGATGTATCAATATGCCACAATGAGTGCAACGAAAAAGGTGTATACCTTCTTAACATGGGCATTACCCATGATACTTGCCCTATTGCTAATTCCTATTCCCTTCAGCAAATACAGCATTATCGTCATGATTGTGTGTATCATTATCGTTCAAAATCTCATTTTCTACTTTGAAATGAAAAAATTCAAAGCGTGACAGATTGATTCCAAATTAAAAAAATCTCGCAAAAGCTAAACTTCTTTTGCGAGATGATCGATATCTTTAGTTGTAAGGTTTTTTGCTCGATCTTCATAATTAATTTTACCTTTAAGCATTCTTTCGAAATACGGTAATGAAAATTGTACGATATAGCCTGTGAAGAACGCAATAATGATTGTTCCCACGCCAATTGGACCTCCAAGTGACCAACCAACCAGGGCGATTAAGGCTTCCATAGCTAAACGCGCATTCCCAATGGAGCAGCCGAATTTTTTAGCAAAAAGAATCATCAGCGTATCGCGTGGACCTGCTCCGAGCTTAGGTGAAATATACAGAGCACAGCCTACACCCAATACAATTACCCCTGCTAGAAAATAAACTACATCAACAAGTAGACCTGTAGAATTTGGTAATAGCCAGTTAAAAAAGTCGATAAACACACCACATAGAATCATGTTGAGGCATGTGGCAAGCTTTGGCCATTCTTTCAATAGCAAAGATGTTGACCCGACGATAACTACCCCAGTAATTACAGCCCAGGAACCGATAGATAATCCAATTTGCTCAAATAATGCTATATGCAGCACATCCCAGGGACCAACCCCAAGTGCTTTTCCTTCAACAATCATGGAAACGCCAAATGACATTACTGCTAACCCAACAAAGAAGAATAGCCATTTCCATTTTAAATCTCTTTTCAACTTTAAAGCCTTCTTTCTAATTAATTGCATCAGCTTATCTATTCGCCTTTGCAATCATGCTTACAAAATATTATTCTAATAAACCTTTACTATCATACAGTTAACTTTGCAAAATTACCACGGGTTACGGCAATTAAATCTTTCGGATTCAGCTGAATTTGCATACCAATTTTACCAGCACTAACCAAGATATAGTCCAACCCAGCAGCGGATTCGTCCACAAAAGTAGGAAAAAGCTTTTTCATGCCAACAGGTGAACAGCCTCCACGAATATAGCCTGTTGTTGGCAATAATTCTTTGACATGAAGCATTTCGATTTTCTTTTCCCCAGCTACCTTGGCACAGGCTTTTAAATTTAGCTCCTCGGATACAGGAATCACAAAAACAAAGAATTTCCCCGTGCCCGCTGTCGCCACTAAAGTTTTAAAGACATGCGAAACCGGATGGCCCACTTTTTGAGCTACCGTCACCCCGTCTACTTGATTATCTTCAATCAAATACTCGATTAAGCTGTAATGAATTTTTTGTTGCTCCAACAAACGAACGGCATTGGTTTTCGTCACTTTCTGTTTTGCCATCACATGGTCGCTCCTAAACTAAGATTCTTTATTAAATCATAACAAATATCAGGCGCCATGTTGTACATTATGCCTAGTTTTCCCCAAAAATAAAGTCCACCCAAAGCAATTGAGTGCTTTTTTCGAGTGGACGTTGAATTCGTATTTTATTGAACCTTTTCTAAATGGCGAAATAGCTGGCCATAGTGTCCTTCTACGTGCTTGACGATTAAGTGGTCGATTAGGAAGGATAAAGGCTTGCCCTCAAAATTTGGGTTATAGCTTGGAGCAGTTTTGACTAAGTCTTCTTCCGTAACTTTCCCCAGGGATTCTTCAACTCTTGGAATTAAACTTTGTAATTCCTTGATTACAGCGTCTTT
>DAMDNS010000529.1:0-2068 GCA_032083605.1 Ureibacillus sp. | reverse complement strand
TGCCACGTCTTTGTGACAATAAAGAACATACCAATGACACTTGCGATTAGGCTTACCACCGTTAGGCTTGTCTCGATTTTATTTTTCAATTTTGTATCCAATTCCCCACACAACCTTTAAGTATCTTGGATTTTTCGGATCGGTTTCGATTTTTTCCCGTATTTTTCGGATGTGTACAGCTACCACATTTTCCGCGTTATAAGCTTCTTCCTTCCAAACAAGCTCATAAATTTCATTAATCGAAAATACCCTTCCTGCATTTTTTAATAGGAGCTCTGTAATCTTGTACTCAATTGGTGTTAGCTTCACTAGCTCACCATCCAATCGCACCTCTTTGGCATCTAAATCAATCGACAGTCCATTCACTTCTACTTTCGATTGCTGTTGCCCATTTCCGCTATACGTTCCTAATTGAACATAACGTCTTAGCTGCGACTTCACACGTGCAAGTAGCTCTAAGGGGTGGAATGGTTTAGTAATATAGTCGTCTGCTCCAACTGATAGTCCGTGAATTTTGTCCGTCTCTTCCGCCTTCGCACTTAACATGATGATGGGAATATTACGTTCTGTGCGAATTTTAAAAGTAGCTGTAATTCCATCCATTGTAGGCATCATGATATCCAGGATGATTAAATGGACTTCATTTTCTTCTAATAACTTTAATGCTTCAGCTCCATCTCCGGCTTTTAATACGTTATAGCCTTCATTTTTTAAATAAATTTCAATCCCATCACGAATGTCTTTGTCATCATCTGTGACGAGCACTGTTAATTTCTCCACTGCCCTCACCTCATCTTTTTCTTATGATTCCATCATAAAATTTGAATCTTAATATATGGTCAGCAAATTTATGAAGATTTCCTTAAGATTCTGGTTTATTTATGTGTATTTGATATTCCCCATAACTCTGCATTCTTTTACGGTTTCTTTTATTTTACTTTGAATTCGGAAGGTATTGGGGCTCCAATTTTCTGGTTGGGTTCCTTTGCTCACAGTAAAGCTGCACAAATTAGATAGTTTGTCTTGACTACTAGATGATGATTTCACTAAGTTTGAAAAATAAACGTAAAATTTCCGCTTAAATTGGAAAATCCCCATATTTTGCTTAATATAAAGGTAGCTTTTCCGTTTATATTATCGAAATCATTGCATTTCGCTTTATTTTGAGCAGTTAAACGGAAATTCTCCGCTTATATCTGCTTCTTAAGCCTCTAGTATATCCATTAGACGGAAATTCTCCGCCTAATTCTTATACCTAGATGAAAATTAGCAACGATTACTAATAGTCATTTTTAATTACATGCTTTTCATAAGTTATTTAACCCGTTTTTCCACTTATTGCACTATTTTTAAAGTCTATTCTACTCCCGTTTTCCGACTCCCCAAGGTCAACACTATTATCCCGCCTAACAACAAAACAACACCAACCCATGAAGTGGGGCTTAAATATTCGCCGACCCAAAAGACACCGAGTAATGCGGCAGTTAAAGGCTCAGCTAAGGATAATGTTACCGCAGAGGACGAGGAGATTTTCTCTAATCCACCCAAGAATAGGAGATAAGCGATACTTGTTGCTGCTAGGCCCATGAAAACCATTGGCATTAGGTTTTGGCCTTCGAATACCCACATGACGCCATCTCCCGAAAATGGAAGAAGCAGGAGTGCACATAATGTGAATGTCATCGCCACGGCAGGAAGCGTTTCTTCATTCTCTGTTAATTGCTTGCTGCAGTTTGTATATAACGCGAACATGAGACCTGCACAAAGAGCTAAAATAATTCCGACGGGGTTTACCGAAGCTGCTCCTGCTCCCCTATTTACAAATAATAAAATACAGCCAATGATCGCTAGAGCAGTTGCAATCGCCCAAACTCGATTCGGTTTTCTTTTCCAAATTGCCCATTCCACTAAGCCCGCAAACACCGGGGAGCTCCCGATTGTCACAACAGTCCCCAGAGCAACACCTGTAAAGCGTACGGAAGTGAAAAATAAGGATTGGAACAAAGCGATGGTTAATGCCGCCAAGAGCGTCCACTTCCATGACCATGTTTTAAAACGGATTTTCCCC
>DAMDNS010000528.1:0-2104 GCA_032083605.1 Ureibacillus sp. | reverse complement strand
AGAAGTGAAAGAAATTTTTTCATCAACAGTGGACGTTGGAATCGAGCATGGGACAGTATTAGTGCTGGATGAAGGCGAACCAATTGAAGTAACAACCTATCGCACAGAGGGTACATATAGTGATTATCGCAGACCGGAAGAAGTAGCGTTTGTACGTAATCTGGAGGAAGATCTACAACGACGTGACTTTACCATCAATTCAATGGCCTATACAAAAGAAGGGATTATCATTGATTTATTTGGCGGTAAAGAGGATATTGAAAATAAAGTAATTCGTGCGGTTGGAGATCCAAACGTCCGCTTTCGTGAGGATGCCCTTCGCATGCTAAGGGCAGTTCGATTCGGTGCTCAATTAGGCTTTTCTATAGAAGAGGCAACTTTAAAAGCCATCCAAATCGATAGTGATTTAATCGATTTTATCGCGAATGAACGGATTACGATGGAAATGGCGAAGATTTGGAAAAGTAAATTTGCATATTATGGTGTTCAACTTTTAGTTGAAAGTAAGCTGTCAAATTTTTTAGCTGGTGATTTTGCAGGAAAGCAAGAGTATTGGCGTACATTTAAGGCGGATCAAGCCGAGATGGGATGGGCCTATTTATGCTTATTGAATCGTCAAGAATTTCAAAAAATTACGGACTTCTATCGTTTATCCAATAAAGAAAAAAACTTCATTCGTAATGTTCTGAATGCCTTTGATGCCCTGGGGCGCAACTGGACTGCGATGGATTATTTTTCGAATGAGTTAGATGTATTGGAAACAGCTTATGATTTTGCAGCATGGCATAATGAAAAACCGCCATTTGAAAAGGAACATATAAAAACGGTGAAAAGCAGCCTGCCACTACAGTCAACTGACCAGTTAGCCATCAATGGGAATCACTTGATGGACTGGACTGCTAAAAAAAGAGGCCCATGGATCAAGGTTGCACTAGACGCTGCAATTATTGCAGTTTTAAATGGATACGTACAAAATGACGAAGACAAGTTGAAGGAATGGTTCTTAAATGACTTTATCAATGAAGGATAAAATATTAAAACGTTTCCTTCTTTCTTCAGGGGAGCCTATTTCTGGCCAGCATTTAGCTGAAGAATTAGGAATCTCCCGAACGGCGGTATGGAAACATTTACAATCACTACAAGAAGAGGGATATACCTTTGATACCATTAAGAAAAAGGGGTATCTCTTAACTAATTCTCCGGACAGGGTGGATGCGGCTTCTATAGCATCCTTTTTGTCTACCAAGAGATTTGGACAAACCATTCATTATTTCGATGAGTGTGAAACAACACAGACGATTGCTCATGAATTAGCCAGAAATGGTGCATCTGATGGAACAATCATTATTGCCGAGACACAAACAAAGGGAAAAGGCAGAATGAGCCGCCCTTGGGAATCCACTAAAGGAAAAGGCATTTGGATGACAGTAATTATTAAGCCAGATGTTTTGCCTCATCAAGCACCTCAATTTACATTGGTAGCAGCGGTTTCGATTGTAAATGCCATCAAATCTCTATACAGTAATTTTACTCCGGTTATTAAATGGCCGAATGATATTTTGATTAACGGCATGAAATGCACTGGCATTTTAACTGAAATGATTGCTGAGATGGACAGAGTGCAAGCCTTGCTAGTCGGGATAGGAATCAATGTCAATCAACAGCCCGATGATTTCCCCGAGGAATTACACTCGATTGCTACTTCTTTAAGCATCGAAGAAGATAGATTATTAAATCGTGCTGAATTAGTCGGAACAATTTTAAATTATTTAGAGAATTATAGTGACCTTTATGTAGCAAAAGGCTTTGGTCCTATTAAGAAGCTGTGGGAAGAAGCGTCTGGAACAATTGGCAAACAAATAAAAGCGACTACATTAACAGAGGTTTTACATGGTAAAGCGATTGGCATAACGGAAGCTGGCGTTCTTGAAATCCAGCTGGAGAATGGAGAAATTAAAAGCATCTATTCGGCTGATATTGAACTAAATGAGTAGTCAATTAAAATTTATGTCGAAATAACACTATTTCATAGGTGGTTTTCCACTGTTGAAATAGTGTTTTTTTATTCGTTAGTTAAAAAGTCATGCGAATTTGCTTTTAAACG
>DAMDNS010000527.1:0-2111 GCA_032083605.1 Ureibacillus sp. | reverse complement strand
TCATTTCATTTATTCAACATATATTTAACATTTATTAACATTAATGGCTTGTTTCAAACACAAAATTTAAATTTTTACTGAAAAATCAAAAATTTACCATACACCCCATTGACTAGTGCAGTTCTTTTTCCTCATTTTCAATTCTGCTTGCTTCTTGTCGCAAAATGAGCATAGCTGATTGAAAATCCCTGGGCTCAAGTACTTTTGCTTTGTAGAGTTCTCGAATCTCGTCTTCCATCAAAAGAACATCCCCTAATCGATCTCTTGTATATATAAATGTTCCGTATTGTTTTAATAAGTCATATATATCCTTCATCGTTTTCATAAAGTAAACTCCTTTCGATTATGAGCACAATCAATTCTTTCTGTTTCGGTAATAATAAGGTCTACTGGTATGTCAAAGGATTCTGCTGGCACACTTTCCTGGACTTGAATATCAAATGCAAGGGAAATCAACATTCCTTTATATTGAGATAGGTAACGATCATAATAGCCCCCACCATATCCTATTCGATATCCTTTTTTATCAAAGACGATTCCTGGCACGATGATACAGTCTATGTCATCAGATGAAACAAGCTGTGTACATTCAGTCTTCGGTTCCTGTAAATCCATATATACGTTTTCAAGTTGATTAAAATTCTCGATTTCATAGAAATTCATGGTACGATCCACAGCATTGCACTTTGGCACTACAACTTTTTTCTCAAATTTCCATAATGTTTCTATGATTTCCTGTGTATCAACTTCTCGTTTATTGGCAATCGTGATAGCAATCGTCTTTCCTTTTAAAATAGAAGGCTCTCTCAATAAATTTTCCTTAATATGTCGAGAGGAAAGCTTAAAGTGTTCATCGTCCATTTCTTGTAAGGAGTGTCTAACTTGATTTCTTAATAGTTTTTTATCCATTCAAATCATTCCCCTAAAAAGTGTTCTAACTATAATTAAAAAGCCAAAACCACAAGTGGTTTTGGCAATAATGCTTACTTAGTTTCACGGTGAAGAGTGTATTTCTTCTCGCGAGAGCAATATTTTTTAAGTTCAAGACGCTCTGGATTGTTACGTTTGTTCTTTTTAGAAATGTAGTTACGTTCGCCACAATCTGTGCAAGCTAAAGTAATGTTTACGCGCATTATTAACCCTCCCACTCTATATCAAGACTTGTATTACATTTGAGCATGATTTATACGACTAAATCATTATAACATAATCTGAAAAAAAATCTAGCATGATTTATTATTAACTTTTCTTATGTTAAAATAACGTAAAATGCCTTTTCAACGGAGGAAATAAAGTGGAATTTTCAACTATTTTAATGGTCATCGGTATTATTTGTATCGTTGCATCATTTTTCCTGAAAGATACTTCTAAAAAATTGGAGCAAGATGTTGAAGATCTATCCATAAGTATTTATCAAGAAACAAATACTTTAAAAAAGCGATTAAAATTAATAGAAGAAGAGCTGCTTCTAGAACCCAACTTTACTGTAAAATCAAACACTTCGAACAAAAGACAACAACTGGCAGTATATACACAAACAACTCAAGGAACACAAAGTAAGCAGGCAAATCCAGATAGAAATACTCAACCAATCAATGAAATACTAGTTAGTCAAGTAATCCAGTTAAACAAACAGGGTTACCCCGTTGACGAAATTAGCAAAATGTCTACCTTATCGAAAGAGCAGATTGTTTCAATCTTGAATAATGGAGGCAACCGATGAAAAAATCATCCTTACGCGCCTTCGGAATTGCTTGTTTCGTAATTGGAGCACTGATTACTTTTTCTGAAAAATTCAATCTGCCTATTGTTTCTTCTGCCGATACAAAATCCGAGGAACAGTATCAAACTAAGATTGCTCAATTGGAGCAGCAATTACAGGATGCAAATGAACAGCTTTCTCAAATTGCCCCAGTCGATCAAACAGAACAAAATGAGCAAGCCGCTGCAAATGAAGACAAGCCTGCTGAAGAAGTGGATACAACAGCAGAAGAAACGATTACCGAACCTGGTGACCCAGTCAAAGAGGAATCTTCTGAAGTCACTGAAACTCTTTATATTTATTCTGGATTAACTCCTGCCGAGGTTTCTCAAAAACTAAAGGATATGGG
>DAMDNS010000526.1:0-2121 GCA_032083605.1 Ureibacillus sp. | reverse complement strand
TTTAATCTATCAACTAAATTTTCTCAAAATTACAATTATCAACAAATACATATGGTTTACTTATTATGGGTCGTCTAAATTTTAAAAATTCTTCCACTTTTTTTTAGTTTTCTGTTATTACATGAAACAATACCGTTGTATTACATTTTGAAATGCTTTGTATGCAGCATTGATCAAAAAGATTCTCTGCTATACTTACTTCACGTGTAGCATCAATGGAGTTTCGAAATGCTCAGAACCACTGAACAGAAAAAAATATATTCAAGCGACACGTGTGCAAAACTATCAAGCCAGCCTAAAGCTTGAAGGCATTACAACGACAGCTCAAACAACTCAACAAAGTAAAGCTGAAATCTTGCAAAAATATAAGAAGTATTCGCAACCCGAAACGTTAGTCAGGTACATGTATGGGGAAATGGGTGACAGCCTGTATTGTTACCCTGGCACAAATATCCTAAAGAACAAACTCAATATTCGTGATGAACAAATTTTAGAACAAGCTGAACTAGAACTGTCTGGATTGGCAAGTAACTTAATTGAATATGCTGAACCACCTTACGACTTACAATACTTAAAAAATCAATTCATGCGCAGCTCTTTGGCGACTTATACGACTGGGCAGGAAAGTTAAGACAAATCGTATTTCCAAAGGTGACACCCGTTTTTGTAATTTTTTCCCGTATTGAAATTGAAACCAATAAATTACTTAAATCACTTCAAGAAAAAAAGTACTTTCAAGGCTTAGTACCACAATAACTAATTCCTCAACTTGCCGACTTGTATTGTGAGCTTAATGTCATACACCCATTCCGTGAAGGTAATGGACGTACACAACGGATTTTCTTTGAGCATCTGATTGCTCATTGTGGTTATGGTATTGATTGGTCTCGCATTGACTCTCAACAACAATGGATTCAAGCCAATATTGAAGGTTTTTATGGTAATTTAAATCCATTAATTAAGATTTTTGAAATATGCTTTATTCAAAATACCTAAAATTTAAGTAGTCGAAGCCCACAATCCTTAATGAGCCATCATCTTTGCTTCAATCCACTGATTAATTTCCCAAATAAACCAACAAACACGATTCTTAAAAATCTTAATACCCTTCGGGTAATTTAGGATCGTAATATGCAGATTACTTATCCAGAATTGAATAGATCGTTAACTTAGATAGACTTTTAAGCAATGTAACTTGCCGCATGTTTATCAACATATGTCTCAAAAAAGTCTGCCCATACATAGATTTATGGCGTTTAGTGCTTAAATTTCAGATTAATCTTCGTCTGATGACCTGAATGGATGTTACAGATTACATGCAGGTGAATTACTCTGTGGCTGTATCATGGCTTTTGTGCAATCCAATCCATTTGATCCGAATGTTCTCTTTTGCAATAAAGCAGCCTCTTCTGCTTTTCCTGAACCAACGAACTATGTCATTGATTTGATTCAACCGACAACAGTGATGCTGAATCAAATCTCCAAAGAAGGGATTAAATGCAAGAAATGTGGTAAGAAAAAGATAGGGGATGGAAGTTATTATCCGTCTAATTGGAACCAGCCCATGAGTCGAGATCAGTTGAGTAAGAATCATTTTAAATGAATAAGAGAAGGATGGCTTACCTCACTTCTCCGAATAACAATGCTATGCTTTTCAACCAAGGTTATAAATTGGCAACTACATTTCATTCTTCTTCATGCTGGTCCTATAGCCTGTAGACAATTACTACATCATTTGCATTCAATGCTCAATACAGCCTGTCAGCAGAACCGCAGCGATACTTTTTTTCGTGCATACATGTAGTGTTTAAATCCATTCATTTTTCAATGATCCTCTGCCGTTTATCACATTTATGGTCGATCTTTAACCTTGTGAAAAATGCACATACCGATCCCTTCAAACTGTCAAATTTATGTATGCATGACATTTAAAGAAAATTATCTGATCAATTTTTTTAGGTAAAATTCATCAAGAAAAAGTTATTATTATTCATAACATCACCAATAACCACATAAAAACAATAATTTAATAAATTATTCTTCCAATTTTTTTATATTTAGTGTTATCCGGCCTGATTTGGTTCTACTGCAATTGTTCCAGTCTGCATGGATATCACTTCA
>DAMDNS010000525.1:0-2125 GCA_032083605.1 Ureibacillus sp. | reverse complement strand
TGAATTCCCGATACGGAAATCAAGGTTAACGATATCGAAGAAACGCCATTTTCCTACTCGAGGTAAATGGCGTTTTAGGTTTATTCCCACTCCTATTTTTTAAAAGGTGATCTATATAGCTCTCTGTTATCCTGGAAATGTACCATTTTTAAAATTTTTGCCTGGATCACGGCGATCGCTATTATTGTTTAGTTAGCATTCTATAATAATTGGTAGATTGGTAGACTGTTATCTACAAAGTTAAGAAGGGTGTACGACCTTTAAACTTTTTTCAATATGTTCATTCATATACAATTCTGCTTTGTTTGGATCTCGGTCTTTTAGAGCCTGGAAAATTTGTTCATGATCGTTTATTAAGACAGAGAGGCTATACGACTGTTCTTTTAGGAAGCAGTTCCGGATATATTGCACTTTTGCATTGATTACTTCAAATAATTGAACGAGTTGCTTATTTTGTGATGAATGGGCAATTTTGTCATGGAATTGCTGATTTAGGAATGTGTGTTTTTCTGTATCATTTTGTGCTAAAGCTTCTTTTGAATCTTGAATGATTTGCTCGAGCTCTTGTAATTGGTCATCAGTAATATTTTTGGCTGCTAGTTTAACAGAAAGTGACTCCAGGCTTCTTCTGCATTCGTAGATATCAAGTATGTCATCCGAATCTGGGTTATACACATAAAGGCTATTATCTTTTTGTTCTAGAAGCTCATCCTTTGTAAGCATGCGAAATGCTTCCCTCACTGTCCCTCTGCTTACTCCCAATTGTTCTGCTAATTTGGATTCTACGAGACGCTCGTTAGGTTCATATTCTCCCTTTATAATCTTTTCTTTTACGATTTGATATACCTGGATATGGAGCGGTTCTGTTTTTTTAATTACCCTCATTTTTTATCTCCTCTCAATTCTCGTATGGTCCATTGCTAAAACATGAATAAATGGCTGATTTGGTAAACTTTCGCTTACTATTAATAGACTAATCTTAAACTATTTTTGTAAAAAATAAAACTTTCAGAATAGTTTACTGTTAACTGTTGACAGTAAAAAATATGGAAGTTAAGATAAAGAAGAAATTGTCAATATCTGAAAAATATGAATCTTTTGAAAACGTATACATTTTTCTTAGGAGTTGAAAAGATTGAGTAAAAAAGCGCTTGACGGTTTAAAAGTTTTAGAGATGGGGCAACTAATTGCAGGTCCATCTGCTGGTAGAATGCTAGCAGAATTCGGGGCTGAAGTCATCAAGGTGGAGACTCCAAAAACTGGGGATCCCATTCGCAGTTGGAGAGTTGTTGAAAACGGAACAAGTCTTTGGTGGTATGTCCAAGCTCGAAACAAAAAATCCATTACTGTAAACCTTCGTGATACTGAGGGGCAAGAAATCATCCGTGAATTGGTAAAAGAGATTGATATCTTAATAGAAAATTTCCGTCCTGGGACCATGGAAAAATGGGGATTGGGTTATGAACAATTAAAAGAAATCAATCCAGGCTTAATCATGATTCGAGTTTCTGGGTATGGGCAGGATGGGCCATATCGCGATAAACCTGGTTTCGGTTCAATCGGTGAAGCTCTAGGAGGACTAAGGTACATAACAGGATACCCCGATCGGCCACCGACACGTGTAGGAATTAGCCTCGGGGATTCTTTATCGGCACTTTATGCGGTTAATGGAGCATTAATGGCTGTGTATCATCGTGATGTAAAACGTACAGGTGAAGGACAAGTCATTGATGTAGCTCTCTATGAATCTGTGTTTAGTTTAATGGAAAGTACTCTTCCAGAATACGATCGTGCGGGAGTTATCCGTGAACGTACAGGCAGCACATTACCTGGGATTACTCCATCCAATACATATATGTGTGGTGATGGAAAATATGTCGTAATAGGGGCAAATGGTGATGCAATTTTTAAACGCCTCATGCTGGCAATGGATAGAGAAGACATTGCAGCGGATTCTCGCTTTGAAAATAACACCAAACGCTCAGAGCATGCTGAATACTTGGATTCCTTGATTGAAGAATGGACAAAGAGTATGCCATTTGATGAGGTGATGAAATATCTTGATAAAGCGAATGTCCCGTCGGGTGCAATTTACTCCATTAAAGACATTGTAGAAGATCCACAT
>DAMDNS010000524.1:0-2126 GCA_032083605.1 Ureibacillus sp. | reverse complement strand
CGTAGAGGTAAATGTATGAATATACTAATTTCTTTTCTGCTTCCTCAAACGGGGATGGATTGGTTTTTCTTCATATTACTTTTAGCTTGGATTCTATTTTCTTTATATGCGGCTAAACAGGCCAAAAATAATATTGATCAACGTATTCATACCTCACATTTTAAAAATATTAAATCCAGCGTAAGTGAGCTGTCTGCTGCTTTGAGACATCCACTATGGGATCATGTGGTTGAAAATGCACCAGGCTTTGCACTTGTACTTGGACTATTGGGTACATTTTTGGGAATTGGATTAGCTATTCAGGGTGCTGGTCAAATTTTAGCAGATATGAACTCGAATGCGACAAGTGCGACAGATATGCGACAAACTATTGGACACCTAAGTCCAATGTTGGCAGAAATTGGCTTAAAGTTTAAATGTAGTGCTTGGGGCATTATGGCGCATATCTTTTTGAGATTTTGTATCCCTGCTTTTGGTATAGAAGAAAAACGTTCTATAGAAATTTTCAAAGAGTTAGAAAGTGATGCCTTGGCAGAAGAAAAGGCAATTAATGATCGTTGGAAACAAATGGAAAATTTATTACAACGCGCATTATTTACTAATACAGCTCAAGCAGGATCTATAGCAAAAGTGCTTGAAACACAAAGTGAACATCTTGCAATCATTGCTGAGGTTCAACAAACTTTCGGTGATAATGTAAGAGTATTGGGAACCTCCGTAAAAGAGTTTGAAAAAACTGTTGATGCATTTAGAGGAAGTATGAAAACAGCGATTCAGGAAATGCAGGAAAGTGTAACTAATGCTAGTCAGGGGTTACATGATACTGTGGAGTCGATGAAAGATGAAGTTCGAACAACGTTTACTCAGTTTAGGGATAATGTCTCATTAACATTAGCTAAAGTGGGTGATGATATTTCTACTTCAAGTTTTGCAATTAAATCTTCGGTGGATACTTTGAGTGAAAGTATGGCCAAAGAATTAAAGAATGTAACCGTGGTAACTGCAAGTTTGACAACACATTCGCGTGAAATGGCAACAGCGATTGCTGAACAGAAGTTAACCTTGGAAGATATGGGCGATAAGGTTCAATCTATTGCAGCTAAGGGCGCTGAATATGCATTTAGCTTGGAAGATGTGACAGGCAACATTGAAAAATTAGCTGGTTCGGATGGAATCATTGCCAATAATTTGGAAAAAGTGGCTCAGCACACCAAAGAAAGTAACCAGCATCTTGAAATCCTAGCAAATAATATAACCAATTCAGAAAAAAGTACCTTGGGTAATTTGTTGGGTAGGAAGTAATTCTAATGGCAGATCATGCAAATAATGAATGGATCTCCATTGGGGATTTCATGGCTGGAATTGTTGGAGTTCTAGTTTTATTTTTTGTTATTGCAATCCTTATTACTGCAACTTCACAAGCTGAGGCTGAGGAAAAGAAGCAACAAGGTGCAATTAAAATTATTAAGGCGATTGAACAAACACTAAAGGAAAGTGGTAATTCAAAAGGCATTACCTTCTTGCCAGAAAAGGGAGTTATTCGCTTGGAGGACTCTTCGTTTGCTCAAGGAAGTGCTTGTTTGGATGGTCCTCTAAAAAAAGCATTTCAAGAAAAACTGGCTCCGTTAATTCAAAAAAATATGTCAGAAAACCGTTTGTTAAATGTTCAAATTGAAGGTCATACAGATGCTGCGCCAGTCAATGGGGTTAAGACAAATATAACCCAAATTTGTTCTCCATTTGATGATAATTATACTTTGTCTGCTGGCCGTGCTCGTGAAGCCAGAAAAGCATTGTTTTCTCAAGTCAAGTCTTCTGAGTTAATTCAACGAATTTCTGTTGTAGGTTTTGGTCCTGATCGACTGTTGAATAAAGATAATCCTAATGCGGCAAGTAATAGGCGTGTGGAGATTAGGTTTATTATTCAAGATATTTAGAATTCTACGCTATTAAAATGTTTGATTAATTTCTTATATTAGGAGATAAATATGGGCTTTTGGAGTGGTTTTAGCAGTGCGATTGCCAATCTAAATAATCGTTATTCGTCTGATCCTCAAATCAGAGAAATGCAACAAAAAGCAGAGCAGTTAAAAATATATGATATGCTTAAAAATGTAGCTAATCAT
>DAMDNS010000523.1:0-2137 GCA_032083605.1 Ureibacillus sp. | reverse complement strand
GAATAATAACACGGGAATGTTTAATTCCTCAGCTAGCATTACTGCATTATCGTGTTTATCTTCAAAAAAGACATCGACCTTGTGCTTTTTTGCAACGGCAAGTTTGTTGTGGCTTCCAATCAGCTCGATATGATGGAAGGGGACATTATTATCCTCAAACCATTTGAAAGTGATCTCGGACACACTTGTATCACGCGCAGAAATATAAAATAATTCATATGAATGCTGCCATTTATTTAAAATGGTTTGTGCATCCTGTGCAATGGCGCTAACTGAATACATATAGGCTTCATTTTCCTTAAACCATTTTGCAAATTCATTTCGGTCGACTGGATGGGGAAATGCGCTTAAAAAATCATATTCAATTACATCATTTAGTACGATGTTCGTTTTGTAGCGTTCGTTGATATGTGGTATAAGTGTGTCTGGTGTTGTCACTGTCCCATCTATATCAATACCAAAACGGGGTTTCTGATTGGACGTCATAAAAAAACCTCCTAGGTTATTTTAGACTTGTGCTTCGTTTTTGTCACGTTCTTCAGCCATTTCAGCTGCAAGTTTATCGATTTCTTTTTTCAGCTCTTCTACCATTGTTGCCTCAGGTACTTTTCGAACAGTTTTTCCTTTCATGAATAACAATCCTTCGCCTCGAGCACCAGCAATACCAATGTCTGCCTCACGCGCTTCTCCAGGACCATTTACTGCACAGCCAAGTACAGCTACTTTTAAAGGAACATTTAGTTTAGAAATGTATTCTTCTACTTCATTGGCAATGGAAATTAAATCGATTTCAATTCGGCCACAAGTAGGGCAAGAGATTAAAGTAGCCATGTTGGAAGCAAGGCCAAATGATTTCAATAACTCACGAGCAACCTTAACTTCTTCAACAGGATCTGCTGATAGCGAAATGCGTAATGTATTCCCTATGCCTTTTGAAAGAATTGCTCCAAGACCTGCAGCAGATTTTACTGTTCCGGCAAATAATGTACCCGACTCTGTAATACCTAAATGTAGGGGATAATCAAATGCTTGTGCAGCTTTCTCATAGGCCTCAATTGCAAGGTTAACATCAGAAGCTTTCATCGAAACGATAATATCGTGGAAATCCAAGTCTTCTAAAATTTTAATATGGTGCAGCGCGGATTCTACCATTCCCTCAGCAGTTGGATAGCCGTATTTTTCTAAAATGTGGCGTTCTAAAGAACCTGCATTAACACCAATACGAATTGGAATACCTTTTGCTTTCGCAGCATTTACTACAGCCTCAACCTTCTCACGACGACCAATATTACCTGGGTTGATACGTACTTTATCAATTCCATTTTCAATCGCCTTAAGAGCCAACTTATAATCAAAATGAATATCCGCTACTAACGGAATATGAATACGTTTTTTTATATCAGCAATCGCATTGGCAGCACGCTCGTCTGGAACTGCTACACGTACAATCTGACAACCCGCTTCTTCTAAACGAAGAATTTCTGCAACTGTTGCTTCTACGTCATGTGTTTTTGTTGTACACATACTTTGGATGAATAGTTCATTACTACCACCAATCGTTAAATTACCTACACGTACTGGACGCGTTTTTGAACGGTGAATAAGTTCACTCATGAAGATTCTCTCCTTTTTGAGGTACGTATCTAAACTTTGGCGTACCACACTTCTATTATTTTATCAGTGTAGTGTAAGATGGACAAGGAAGAAACGTCACTTTTTAATTATCAGCAATCATTTTCTATTTTATCATAGATTGGTATTTTTATGAGTTCACCAGGAACTATTGCTTGTTTTTGTAAATGTGGGTTTAATTTATAGAATTGTGCCATTTTCTCAGGATAAGACACATCTACTTCAGATGGGTATGCGGCAAGCAAGCTTTGTACTGTATCGCCGGCAGCAGTGACCACAGCCAGACTTTTAATGGCAATTTGTTGTTGTTCACATGCCTGTACTACTTGTTCTTCATTGAAATCTGCAAGCGGGACGGTACCTTCAGTTAAATCTATTTTAATCACAGCTGCTATAAGAAAAAATACAACCGTAAAAATTAGAAATCTCATAAAAAATCCCTCCTTTCTCTCACTATATGAAGAGAAGGAGGAATCATTCCTATTATTTTTTCGGTAATTTCGGA
>DAMDNS010000522.1:0-2137 GCA_032083605.1 Ureibacillus sp. | reverse complement strand
ATATAATCAATTTTCCCCGAAGTTCTTTCGTCGATATACTGACTTGCCATTTCAATTGAAGCGACAGCAATCCTATTAACCAGGAAATTCTCTTTCGCTATTAATAAAGCTTCATGGATTGCAGGTGCCTCAGCACGTTCCTGCTCTGAAAGATAAACATTTCGTGATGACTTTGCTAACCCATCCTTTTCCCGCACAATTGGTAGCG
Source organism: Ureibacillus sp. (assembly GCA_032083605.1). Taxonomy (GTDB): domain Bacteria; phylum Bacillota; class Bacilli; order Bacillales_A; family Planococcaceae; genus Ureibacillus. The sequence continues at coordinate 1,929 of DAMDNS010000522.1, read as the reverse complement.
TTCTTATTTCTAAAGGAAAATTAAAATCTCTCACTAAAGTTTGTATAATTGCGACCTGCTGAGCATCCTTTTGACCGAAATACGCTCGAGTAGGTTCTGCTAAATGAAATAGTTTTGCCACAACCTGTAGAACGCCATCAAAATGCCCAGGTCGAGATGCCCCACACAAAATTTCGGACTGTCTACCCGCTCGTATTGAAATTCCGCCATCTTCTGGATACATTTCATCAACAGATGGAGCAAATATAATATCTACTCCAGCCGATTCTGCAAGATGTGTATCTCGTTCCAAATCTCGAGGATAAGCTTCAAAATCCTCATTTGGGCCAAATTGAGTTGGATTGACAAATATGCTCATCACAACAAGATCATTTTCCTCTCGCGCCTTTCCTGCTAAAGCAACATGTCCTTCGTGCAAATATCCCATTGTGGGAACTAACCCAATTGATTTCCCGTCCTTTTTCGTTTTATGAATAATAGATTTCAAGTCGGGAATCGTGTTTATAATCTTCATTTTTCAACGCCCCCATAAATTTGCGAGAGCTCTTCATCCTTCATCGTAAAACTATGCTTTAAGGCTGGGAAGGAACCATTTTTCACCGCTTTAGTATAGTTTTTGATGCCTCGCTCAACCTCTTCTCCTACAAATGAAAAGCTTTCTACAAACTTAGGAATATGGTGGTTCCCATAACGCAATAAGTCATGGTAAACAAGAACTTGCCCGTCAGCAGGAGCCCCTGCACCAATACCTATAGTAGGTATCGTCAGCTCATTTGTAACCGCTTCCGTAAGCTGGTAAGGAATACATTCTAACACGACTGCGCAAGCACCTGCTGCTTCGCATTCCTTGGCATCCTGTATAAGCTTCATTGCTTGATCAGCCGTTTTCCCCTGCACTTTATATCCACCTAAAACATTGGCTAATTGTGGTTGCAAGCCTAAATGAGCAACTACTGGTATGCCCGCTGTTGTAAGCTTTTCAATGGCCTTTACGACATCTCCGGCACCCTCTAGTTTAAGAGCGTTTGCTCCCGTTTCCTGCATCATTCTCACGGCAGTTTTTAATGTCTCGTTCACATCGCCATGATAGGAACCAAATGGCATATCAACTACCACAAATGTATCCTTCGCCCCACGACGTACTGCTTTCGAATGGTGAATCATGTCTTCAACCGTTACAGGCAATGTTGAATCATAGCCAAGCACAACCATTCCAAGCGAATCGCCCACTAGAATCATATCAACCCCAGCCTCTTCCGAAAACTTTGCTGCCGGGTAGTCATAGGCTGTAATCATGACAATTTTTTCCTGTTGCGCCTTCATTTTCAAGAAATCACTCGTACTTTTCATCATTTTCTCCTCCTTTTTTTAAGAAGAAAACCTGAGAAGAACACATTATCAAGAGATGATTGATAATCGATGTTATTCTCTTATACTAAAACTCGCCAGGATGCGCTTTTTAGTATAAAAAAATCCCTCTGTCTTAAAATAGACAGAAGGATTGCGTTTTTAGTAATTAAAATTCAACGCATTTGTTTTCTTCCGTCCCTGTCTTCCACTCAAGATCAAGGCAGATCTTTTTAGTTTAAATTTGCAAGTAAGGTACAGTTCAATATTGATACTGTCCATACCGCTACTATAACAAGTTTTATAGAAAACGTACACACATTTACAACATTTTATTTTACTATTTTTATGGATAAGCAACTGGCCTTCAAAGGGTATTTACTTCAAAATAAAACCCCTCCACTAATTGAAATGGAAGGGTCAATTTATCTATATGTTATTTTTAATTTCTGTGTGTATGCATGTCTTGAGATGAGGAAGTCGATGTTCTTACTTTCTCACAACGAACACATCGATCTGTATAATAACTGTATTTATGATAGCCTAGGATACGACACAACATAGAACCTATTATTTTCATAT
>DAMDNS010000521.1:0-2139 GCA_032083605.1 Ureibacillus sp. | reverse complement strand
ATCGATGAAGAGAAAGCTCTTAAATGGTTAGCTGATGGTGCAAAACCATCTGATACTGTACGTAACCTGTTCTCAGAACAAGGTATCATGGAAAAATTCCACAACCAAAAATTCAGTAAATAATTCTAGAGGTGACACGCGATGCAGAAGCTGATTGAAACAATCGTAAAACCGTTAGTCGATTTTCCAGAAGAAGTCCGCGTTGAAACGGACGAGAATTCAAGTCGAATTGTTTATAAACTTTTTGTTCATCCAGAAGATCGAGGAAAAGTAATAGGCAAGCAAGGTCGAGTTGCAAAGGCAATCCGTACTATTGTTTATTCATCTGCTGGCAGTCATCATAAGAAGAAGACGTATGTCGATATATTAGACTGAAAAGTGAAGAACGATTGCATAAGCTATCGTTTGAAGCTTGCATAAAAGGAGGGGGCGAAATGCTATCCCTTCTTTTTTATTAACTTTTTTAGTATGATAATGTCGTCGATATAAGGAATTGATACAAATCTTAAGGTGGGCTAAATTAATGGAATGGTATAATGTAGGAAGAATCGTGAATACACATGGAATTCGTGGAGAGGTACGCGTCCTTTCCACAACAGATTTTGAAGATGTACGTTTTGCAATAGGGAGCAAATTAGCGGTTTTCAAAAAAGACGATAAAAAACCGATTTGGGTAACAATTGAGAGTGCTCGCCGACATAAAAATTTTATCCTATTAACTTTTGAAGGCTACTATAACATCAATTTAGTGGAACCCTTTAAAGAAGGGCTTTTAAAAGTGTCGAAAGACCAGTTGGAAGATGATGAATTAGAAGAAAATGAATACTATTACTTTGAGATCATTGGGTGTGAAGTGTTTTCTGAAGAAGGCGAACAGATCGGAACGGTTAATGAAATTCTGGAAACCGGCGCAAATGATGTGTGGGAAGTAAAAGCGTCAAACGGCAAAAAACACTACATCCCATATATTGAGGATATTGTGAAAGAAATCGATGTTGAAGAAAAGAAAATTGTTATTCACGTAATGGAAGGTTTATTGTAATGAATATTCATGTTTTAAGTTTATTTCCAGATATGTTCTCCGGCGTTTTCGGATCATCGATTTTGAAAAAGGCACAAGAAAAAGAAGCTGTTTCATTGACGGTTTCCGATATCCGGGACTTCAGTAACAACAAGCATAAACAAGTAGATGATTATCCGTACGGAGGCGGAGCGGGCATGGTGTTAAAGCCGGAGCCGATGTTCCAGGCCGTTGAATCGATTACAGAGGGACGAAAACCACGAATTATCCTTATGTGTCCACAGGGTGAGCGCTTTACTCAGAAGAAGGCAGAGGAGCTTGCCAAGGAAGAAGATCTTGTTTTCCTATGTGGACATTACGAAGGCTATGATGAACGAATTCGAACAAATCTCGTAACGGATGAGATTTCCATTGGGGACTTCGTTTTAACTGGTGGAGAATTGCCTGCCATGACCGTAATTGATGCGGTTGTCCGCCTGCTTCCAGGTGTGTTGGGACAAGCGGATTCTCATATCCAGGATTCATTTTCTACCGGATTATTGGAGCACCCGCATTATACGCGTCCTGCTGATTTTAGAGGGATGAAAGTGCCGGATGTATTATTATCAGGAAACCATGCCAATATCGATAAATGGCGTGAGCAGGAGTCTTTAAAACGCACTTTTGAAAGACGCCCGGATCTATTGGAGCAGATGGAGCTAACTCCGGAACAAAAAGCCTTTATTGAAAGCTTAAAATCTGAGAAATAGTACGTTTTATTGACGGAAAAGAAACTATAAAATTTTCTTAAACAATTTCTTTCTTAGATCATAGGTATTGAAATAAGTAGAAATTGATACTATATAATACTTGCCAACAACAAAAAGAATATGGTATTATTCATTTTGTGCTTCTATGTGAAGTGCTGAATTACGGTGTTCCGCTGAGGCCGCTTAGAGGACTGTAAGAGCATCTGTCTAAGGAGAGAAAATATATGTCAAACATTATTACAGAAATTACAAAAGAACAACTTCGTTCTGATCTACCATCTTTCCGTCCTGGTGACACTGTTCGCCTACACGTTAAAGTTGTAGAGGGTACTCGTGAACGTATCCAATTATTCGAAGGTGTTGTTATTA
>DAMDNS010000520.1:0-2145 GCA_032083605.1 Ureibacillus sp. | reverse complement strand
GAGCAAGTGACTCTTTCGCATTATGGAAGAAATACAACCCGAAATCAAAGAAACTACCCGACATCACTTCGTCATTTACTAACACATTTTTTTCAAGTAAATGCAATCCTCTTGGACGAACGATCAGTACAGCTGTTTCGTCGTTTAACTTATATGTTTTGCCATTTGATTCTTGCGTTAAAGTAATTGTACGGCGAACCGAATCACGCATATTGATTTGCCCGGCAATCATGTTTTCCCAAGTTGGTGTAGACGCATCCTCAAAGCACGCCATAAACATTTTTGCTCCTGAATTCAATGCATTGATTACCATTTTGCGATCTACAGCAGGACCTGTAATTTCTACTCGACGGTCTTGTAAATCTTTAGGAATAGGTGCAATTGTCCAATCCCCTTTACGAATTTGCTCTGTTTCCGGCAAGAAATGAAGTTGTTCTCCTTCATCCAAACGTTTTTGTCTTTCTTCCCGGTTTTTAAGCAATTCCTTACGACGTTCGTCAAATTTTTCATGAAGAGAAACTATAAAATCTAGTGCTTCAGGTGTTAATATTTCTTGTGCTTGCTCTGTTAGCTCCCCAACAATTTTAAGCTTTTGTGATGTAGCCTGTTCCATTTTCAATATCCCCACCTTATTTAAAATTGCTTTTTTCGTATCAAGTCGCCTTGACTCCCCTATCAATTATTTATTATCCAATTTAATAGAATTAGCCAAGGCTTCTTATCAAATCTATTATACGAATTGAGCCGTCTCTGTAGATCCTGCCATCGCTGTTGTAGAAGATGTACCACCAGAAATTGCTTGAGCAACATCATCAAAGTAACCTGTACCTACTTCACGTTGGTGCTTAGTAGCAGTATAGCCTTTTGCTTCTAAGTCAAATTCAGCTTGTTGAAGCTTAGAGTAAGCAGCCATACCATTATCTTTATAGTCAGCAGCAAGCTCAAACATTGATTTATTAAGTGAGTGGAATCCAGCCAATGTTACGAATTGGAATTTGTAGCCCATTTTCGCAATTTCACGTTGGAATTCAGCAATCTCTTTATCTGAAAGTTTTGCTTTCCAGTTGAATGAAGGCGAGCAGTTATACGCTAACATTTTACCTGGGAATTGAGCATGGATTCCCTCAGCAAATGCACGTGCTTCTTCAATTGATGGATTAGATGTTTCACACCAGATTAAATCAGCATATGGTGCGTAAGCAAGACCGCGTGCAATCGCTTGCTTAATGCCGGCTTTTGTACGGAAGAATCCTTCAGGTGTACGTTCGCCAGTGATAAATTCAGCATCACGTGGGTCGATATCACTTGTCACCATGTCAGCAGCATCTGCATCTGTACGAGCGATTAAAATAGTATCTGTACCCATTACGTCCATGGCAAGGCGAGCTGCTACTAGATTACGAACTGCATTTTGTGTTGGAAGTAATACTTTTCCACCTAAGTGACCACATTTTTTCTCAGAAGCTAATTGATCTTCTAAGTGAACACCAGCCGCTCCAGCTTCAACCATTCCTTTTACTAGCTCGAATACATTTAATGGGCCACCAAATCCTGCTTCAGCATCGGCAACGATAGGAGCAAACCAGTCGAAGTCATCATTACGACCTTCAGCATGATCGATTTGGTCAGCACGTTGTAACGCTTGGTTAATACGCTTTACAACTTGTGGTACAGAGTTAGCTGGGTATAATGATTGGTCAGGATACATTTGACCCGCTAGGTTTGCATCCGCCGCTACTTGCCACCCCGATAAGTAGATTGCTTTTAAACCTGCTTTTACTTGTTGTACGGCTTGATTTCCAGTTAATGCCCCCAATGCATTAATGAAATCTTCTTCATGTAATGATTTCCAAAGTCGAGCGGCACCACGTTTTGCTAAAGTTTGCTCTACTACAACAGAACCTTGTAATTTAACAACCTCTTCAGCTGTATAAGTTCTTTCAATGCCCTTCCATCTTGGATTCTCTGTCCAGTCTTTTTTAATTGCCTCGATTTTTTCATTTCTTGTCGTCATGAATATTCACACCTTCCCCTTTGTTTAAATACTCACTGTTAAAAAGTAATTTTAATTTCTGTTCCATAACAGAGGTATTTGCTGTAAATTAATATATAACAGACTAATTGATTTTTCATTATTTTCTGACG
>DAMDNS010000519.1:0-2157 GCA_032083605.1 Ureibacillus sp. | reverse complement strand
ATCGGGTCGTTCATTGCATGCACAAGAAATTGATTTCAATGATATCCGTACGACTTTACAAGCGTTGATGGCTCTGCAGGATAATTGTAATTCGCTTCATACAAATGCTTATGACGAAGCCATTACAACGCCAACAGAAGAGTCTGTTCGACGGGCGATGGCGATTCAAATGATCATTACAAAAGAGCATGGCTTATCCAAAAATGAAAATCCGCTTCAAGGATCTTTCATCGTTGAAGAATTAACCGATTTAGTTGAAAATGCAGTGCTGGAAGAGTTTGAGCGAATGAATGATCGCGGGGGTGTCCTTGGGGCAATGGAAACCCAATATCAACGTGGGAAAATCCAAGAGGAATCCATGTATTATGAGCACCTCAAACATTCAGGCGAGCTGCCAATTATCGGGGTGAACACATACTTGAATCCAAATCCTCCTTCGGCTGAAAGCATTAACAGCATGCAAATTGCACGTGCTTCAAAAGAAGAGAAAGAATTACAAATTCATAATTTGCAAGCTTTCCATGCACGTCACCTAGATAAATCCGAGGTTTCCCTTAACAAGCTGAAGGAAGTTGCCCTTTCTGGTGGCAATATTTTCGAGCAGCTAATGGAAACCGTTCAAGTAGCAAGTCTTGGCCAAATCACAAAAGCTCTATATGAAGTTGGCGGCCAATACAGAAGAAATATGTAATCAGGTCACGCTTGCTTTTGATAATTTTATCAGAAGCAAGTGTTTATTTTATGGAGAGAAGTTAAGGGCGTAAGAGACAGTAATTTATTTTGAATAAAAACAAGTAAAATATGGTTACAATTAGGAGGAATCTGTCCATCAAATATGAGATAATTTTAGTAACCTAGTTATTTTTAGTAAAAATAGTTCTAAATACCGATGAGAAAACTAGTACTATTTTTATAATTTTAGCTATAATAGATGGGACAGAAAGGAAGGATTTAATTGCTGAAACAATACTTACATTACATCATTATACTGGTGTGTCTGATTGGCACTTTCTTTTTGTATGATAAGCAATTAGGATCCGTTCCACTCCTTATATTATCGGTTTTTTTATTTTATTTAGGGCTAAAAGAAATATATAAAATAAAAAAGAGTAAATGAAACTAGCATAGTGTATAGCACTTTGTATATAATGGATATTATGTTTAAGATATGTATTATCTTTGTTCGCGAAATAAGAGGAGAAATCACTCTTATTTCGTAAAAGTGCTGCAAATGTTTATTTGGGCATTCGCAGTAAATGAGTTTTTTATGTAGAAACTTTAACAATAGAAATAGTGATAGTGATGTCGCTAAAGTACAAAAGTGTTTTGAACAAAAATAGTACTACTTATTGTACTGAAAGAAAGGACGTGCACGAGTTGGAAATTCGTGAAATGACAAAAGAACAATTAGCAGAAGAATCGTTAATTGACTTAGCCTATGCAATCTTAGAAGAGAAAAAATCACCAATTGCATTCCCGGAGCTTTTAAAAGCAATTCAAAATTTAAATGGTTTATCGGATGCTGAAATCCAGGATAGACTTGTACAATTTTATACAGATATGAATATCGATGGACGATTCCTTTTAAACCATGAAAATGGATGGGGACTTCGTGAATGGTACAAAGTTGAAACAATCGAAGAGGAAACTGCTCCAACTGTTAAAGCTCGTAAACGTAAATCAAAAGCTGTTACGGATGACGAGGAAGATTTAATCGTGGACGAAGATGACTTAGTGTTTGAAGAAGACTTCGACGAATTTGTCGACGAAGAAGTAGAAGACGAAGATGAAGAAGATTTAGACTTCGTTGAAGAAGAAATCGAAGGAATCGATGAAGTTGACGCAGACATCGACGACGATCTAATCGAAGAAGAGGACGGCTTCATCATTGATGACGAAGATGAAGAAGCAGAAGAAGAGGAAGACGCAGATCTTGATGAGGATCTAGATAAATAATATAAATTTTAAAAGCGCAGAAAGGGTGAAATTGCCCCAAATCTGCGCTTTTTTATTTTGGAGCTGTGGATGAGGGTTTTAACAGGGGAATTAGCCTAGGTCAAATTTGTTGTCCCGAAGGAGGAAGGCGTTTATAGAAGGAAGTTTGGTATTGGGATTGGGAAGTGCGCCTTTCTGGGAGGGAATGACGCAATTTGTATG
>DAMDNS010000518.1:0-2169 GCA_032083605.1 Ureibacillus sp. | reverse complement strand
TTTGAAGTAAAATCCGTTGCCGCTGGGTCTGCATACTCCTCTGCTACTATTTCCGCACCTAATTTTTCGGCTGCTGTTTTAAACGCCGAAACCCCATCCCAGCCAAATGAATAATCCGGTGCAAAGGTAGCAATTTTAACGCCTTCATCTGCAATGGCTGCCGCTGCTGCGTAAGCATCTTGAGATGAATTTCGAGCAGTACGGAAAATATAAGGGTTAAATTCCGACCCTGTAATACTGTCTGCAACGGCTGGTTCCACAATCATAATCTTCTCGTATTCCTCAGCAAGCGGCAGAACAGCCAATGTATCCCCCGAGCTTGACGATCCCACCAGGAAATCCACGGCATCATCTTCTAAAAGTTTCGTTGCTTTTTGAACCGCCACTTCCGGCTTTGTTTCTGTATCCTCCCAGACTACTTCGATTTTTTTGCCTGCCACTTCCATTGTGCCGTTCGTTGCATATTCCAACCCTAGCTCAAAGCCCTTTTGAGTTTGTTTTCCATAAGACTCTAAAGCTCCTGTTAACGAAGCCAGCACGCCAACTTTGATCGTCCCACCCGTTTCAGCCGGTTCCGTTGTTTCCTCTGAAGTAGAGCCTTCTTCAGTTTGAGCTTCTTCTTCCCCTGTTGTTGTCTCATCTTCACTACAAGCAACCATTAACAAAAGAACAAATCCCATGATTAAAAATAAAGACCAAAACCGTTTCACTTAAATACCCCCCTTATTAAATTAAAGCGCTTACAACATTGGCTTTATGTTTAAAATAAACTAGTCGAGTTACAAATGAGTTACACAAACTCTAAAAATGAAATTCTTATGGCAATAAAAAAACGCCAACGAAATCCAAGAGCCTTACCTGCTCTTTTGTAATCCGTTAGCGTGCAATCATATCAAAAATTTGAGTTGTCGTTTCCATAGGTTCAATATTTAATTCTTCACCTAGAACTTTGATACATTTTTCGTACCACTTGACTGCTTGGGGACGATTTTCTAGATAATAATAAGCGAGCATTAGAAGGCGATACCCCTCTTCCCAGGTTTCATCCAGCAGGAGCAATTTTTCTGCCCACTTGATTGTCCTTTGAAACTCTTTTAATCTTGTATAATTTTGTGCAATTCGTTCTATCACTGCAATATATAAGCGGCTAAATTCTTCTCTTGCCTGGCCAAGCCATTCTGCAGATGATAAATCTGCCAATAAATCGCCCTTATAGACCTGGGCAGCCAGAAGAAGCCATTCTAACGCAATAGCAGGCTCCTTTTCATCCAAGCCTCTTTTTGCACATTTCTTGAATATATCGACATCACTTGAAAAAGCAACCGTTTGATGCAATTGATACATGGTCTGCTTTCTAATGATATAGGCACTATCATTCCGGGGTGAGCGATGCGGCTCAATTGCTTTTAAACATGCATTATATGCCACTTTAAAATCACGATTCATGGATTGTTCATCACTATTTGGCCATAATTTGTGCATGATTTCTTCTTTGGAAACATAGCGATGACGGTTAATATATAAAAATAGAAATAACTCCTTTGCCTTTTCCCTTTTCCATTCTTTATCATGAATTTCAGCGCCATCCCTTAGCATAGTAAAAGGACCAAATAAAAATAAATCAAATGAATGCTTCGGAATTGACGAGTCTTTTTTCACTTGTAAAAACTGTAGTAAAGCATGGATTTCAACATCTTCATTTCGATTTACCCATTCGGTTGCCATTTCGATAATTGCCTGTAATTTCGGCCCCAGGAGTGTCTGCTTTTGCAAGAAGAAATAAAACTGATGCTCCTGACATAGGGATATGAATTGCTCAAAATAATGATTGAATTCAATATTATTTCCTTGTCGATGGGCAATATATGCAAGCCAGAAATCGGTTACCATTTGTCCAAAATAATCAGGACTTTTTTGATAAAGGAGATTAGCTTTCCTTGCACATTCCTTCGCTTTTTTTAAATCATTGCTCTCAACATAAATGATTGTAAACGCTGTTAATAGTAATGCAGACACCCACTGATCCTGCACTCTTTCCGTTTCATACAGGCCCTGGTTGGCATAGGATATAGCTTCTTGTAAATAGCCTTGCCTTGACTTTACTAGAGCCAATCCCATGTAGCTTTCTGCCTTTGCCCTTGTGACATGAATTCCATCCATTAAATTATT
>DAMDNS010000517.1:0-2170 GCA_032083605.1 Ureibacillus sp. | reverse complement strand
ATCAATTTAGAAAGTATCAAATTCTTATACTAGTTTCCCACTAATTTTCTTAGAATCTCTACTTATGTCCCAGCCACTTTTTATGGTTTAGGCATAAGAAAAAAAGCAGGAAACGGTATTTCCTACTTTTTTTCGATAAGGGAGAAGCCCACTTTCTATTGGCTTTCCTTATAAGATAATCTTTAATCCAACTGAAACGATTGAATAGATGATTATTCTGTCGTTTCGTCTTCTCCATTATCCATGTCGCTTTCTGGACTTTCTTCTATGTTACTGTTGGAAGTACCATCTGATCCATTTTCCGTACTGTCTGTATTGGATTCTGGATTAGTTTCGGTATTTGTTTCTGTATTAGTGTTTTCTTCATCTTCCTCGATGACATTAATGTCGGCTTCGTCATCTGTTATAGCTGGCTCTTCTTCGTTAACATCTACATCTACATCTTCTTCTTCTTCTGCACATCCTGCCAGCATTAAAAGTAGCGCGGATACTGGAACCACTGATTTCATAAGGTTTTTCATCGTATTCCTCCTAGAATTTTGTAGATTTTGCTTTCATAATTATCTATTACCCCTAATAAAATGGCCATTAAACATCTTTTGGGGAGAATATTAGAATGCCAGCGTCAAGACTTTTACGGATATCTACGAAAACTTTTCCTTTTTCTCAACAAAAAAAAGGAACCCTATGAAAGGATTCCTCTAGTTTAAGCTATTTGGTAAAACGGATAATTAAAAATTAAAGTTTTACGATGTTAGCAGCTTGTGGTCCACGTTGACCATTTTCTACTTCGAATTCCACTCTTTGACCTTCGTCTAAAGATTTGAATCCTTCACCTTGAATTGCTGAGAAGTGAGCGAATACATCAGATCCACCTTCAACTTCGATGAAACCGAAACCTTTTTCTGCGTTAAACCATTTTACTGTACCTTGTGTCATTTAAATGACCTCCATTTAATTAAATTTTCATAAGCTTCCGAAAAAAAATTCACCTATTACAAAAAGTAGCGAACAAACACGATTACTTTTTGTAATAGGTGAATTGATCTTGTCCTATAGCGGACCTTATTAATTTCATTATATATCACCAATAAGCATTTGTCAATTACATAGCTAACATAATGAATAAGATTCCGATTAACAGAAGTATAAGGTCTTCAAAAAACTCCAATTAGCCACCAATAGGAATGCTGCAAAATGCCTATCAAATAAAAGAGCAACCAATGATACGTTGCTCTTTCCTACTATATAGCATCATAATCTTAAAAAGGAATAATCCCTAACACTAAACATACCACTATCATTACAATAGTTGAACCGAATGCCCATTTTAAGAAGATACGCTGGAATTTCCCGAAGTCTTCTCCTACCATCCCTACTAGTAAATACGTGGATGGAACCAATGGACTTAAAAGGTGAACCGGTAACCCTAATAGAGAAGCTCGACCAATCAATGCCGGGTCGATCCCGTAAACTGCCCCTGCCTTAGCAAGTAATGGCAATACCCCATAATAGAAGGCATCATTGGACATAAAGAATGTAAATGGTGCACTTAGAATAGCCGTGATTACCGCAAAGCGAGAGCCCATTGCCTCTGGAATATACTGAATGACCGAATTCGCCATGGCATCTACCATCTCAGTTCCTGAAAGAATTCCTGTAAAAATTCCTGCTGCAAATACCATAGAAACAACAGATAGTGCATTATCCGCATAATTGGCTACACGTTCTTTTTGATCTTTGATTTTCGGATAGTTAACCGTGATAGCGATTGCAAAACCTAGCATAAATAGGGCAACCGGTGGAAATAGCTCCGTAATTAAAGCAAATAAAAGTGCAATTGTTAAAGCATAGTTAAAGATAATCAGCTTTGGACGTTTTAGGTAGTCCGCTTCGGCAGTGGCAGCCATTTGAGCCATCGCTTGAAAATCTACTTCTATAATGCCGATACGCTTTCTTTCCCGTCTTCCAAGTACAAAAGCCATAAGGATTACAAATAGAGCTCCACCTACCATCGCTGGAATCACTGGAGTGAACACTTGCGACATTTCAAGATTTAAAGCTGACATTACCCGCGCAGTCGGCCCGCCCCAAGGCAATAAATTCATAACGCCTGATGCTGAAACCGCAATTCCTGCCAACAGAATCGGCTTCATGCCAATTCGTTTAT
>DAMDNS010000516.1:0-2184 GCA_032083605.1 Ureibacillus sp. | reverse complement strand
GCTCGTCTATGTACCGTTATTAACACTACGTACAATATTCTTAGTTAAAAATCTGACATTATTTGCAGCGATTTTTGGAATATTAGAAATGCTGATTTATGTATTTGGTCTTTCTTTAGTCTTTAATGGAGATCAAAGCTTGTTAGCCATGATTGTCTATGCAGTCGGCTTTGGACTGGGGATGTTTTTAGGAACGAAAATCGAAAATAAATTAGCAATTGGCTACGTTTATATCACGATTAATACGCAAAATAAAAACCAGGAATTAATTGATACATTACGTATTAATGGATTTGCCATCACGACTTATGTAGGAGAAGGGCGAGATAGTGATCGTTATAAATACGAAATTTTAGCGAAGCGAAATCGTGAAAAAGAAGTATTTACTCTGGTTGAAAATATTGAACCAAAGGCATTCATCATTTCCTATGAGCCAAAATCATTCAAAGGTGGGTTTTTAGTAGATCGAATGCGCAAGCAAGCAAGAATGAGACCATAACAAAGAGCTAGGGAAGCTGTTTTCCTAGCTCTATTTTTTATGCTGTTAAGGGAAAACTAAACTAGCGGGTTCAGTATTGTTAGTAGGTTATTTTACTAAAAAGAGAAGGAGGTTTAATTTTCAAGTATAAGAGGCTTTATAGTTATATTATATGCGTGGATTAGCTGTTGAAGTCTCTCGGATTTGGAAGGACCATTCGGACAAGGGTGGTAATATTCGTTATTCTCGGATTGAATTCCGAAAGAAGGGATTCCACTTTCCTGGATTAAATGCAACCATTCTCTTTTTTCTCCCTCAAAATAACGCCATCGACTCCTTTTTTCAACTCCCCAGCCAATCAAGATCCAAGGGTGCTGCGACATTTCAAATAATGAAGGAAGTGTGATTGTTGGGTACTTTCTAGTTGCTTTTAATAGCTCAAAAAGTTCAATGGCTTCAACGCCAACACTGTTTTTAACATAAAAGAGATTATAAATGTGAAGTCTGCCTTCGAGCTTGGGTTGAGTGGCCTTCATAAATTGAACCAACTGCCGCATGGTATTATCTAATGCTGTTTCGTCCGTATGAGAACCGTTCATAATCAGTCTTTTTCTTGCCTCGCCTTGTAAATTTGCTGATCCAGGATTTAACATAACCACGGCACCCAAGGACTTGCGGGAAGTACCGAATTGAATATACGTATTCGTTCGATAAACCTCCTCCCCAATAAGCTGAAAGGTGGCAATAGCTTTTACATTTTCCAATCCCAAACCTCCATCTATACGTAGTGTTATTCATCATATTCGATAGCAAATGGAATTATTATCCGCCGTTAATTATTTTATGGATAGGAAAGTTTTCAAGGTACCGTCAAAAATGCGACATCACTTTCAGCCTCTGGGGGAGATAATTTTTCTAATAAATTTTTCTGAAAAAATGTCACCTTTTTAAAGTAATTATCAGATTAGAGGTCAAACTATAAAAAGTAGGGCGGAAATTGGTTCAATTTTATCGAAAGGTATATAATGACTACTGTTAGAAGTTAAATGCCATGTAATTGATACGAAAAATCAGGGTGTATCTATTATATGGATATACCTTTTTCTGTTTGATTGGCATACGAATTACAATTCATTAATTGAGGGAGACGAGTAAGGTGTTAGAAGAGGTATTATCAACCTATGCTTCGATGTTCGATTGGCATATGTGGGTACAAGCATTATCAAGTTCAGAAAGCTGGGGGCTTATTTTATCTTTAGCTGTAATGGAATGTATTTTATCGGCAGATAATGCATTGGTGCTATCAGCTTTTGTAAAGCCACTACCAAAGGAGCAGCAAAAAAAAGCGCTGATTTACGGTCTTTGGGGAGCATACATTTTCCGGTTTATTTTTATCGGACTTGGTACCGTGTTAATTAAGTTTTGGCCTATTAAATTAATCGGTGCTCTTTATTTATTGTATTTAGCCTTTAAGTATTTCCGCGAAAAAAGTAAAAGCCAAAATGGGGAAGAAGAGGATGACGACGCCAAACCAAAGGGCTGGTTAGTCAAGGTCTTCGGCGTATTTTGGGCAACGGTTATTAGTGTGGAACTAATGGACTTGGCTTTTTCGGTAGATAGTATTTTGACGGCACTTGCTATATCTGAACAGGTCTGGGTGGTACTGCTTGGTGGAATGATTGGAATTCTGTTAATGCGAGGTATCG
>DAMDNS010000515.1:0-2184 GCA_032083605.1 Ureibacillus sp. | reverse complement strand
AAATCGAAACGTTGTTCAAAACGGTGAATGAGCTGAAAGCAAAAGGGATCTCATTTGTTTACATCTCACACCGTATGGAAGAAATTTTTGCAATCTGTGACCGTATTACCATTTTACGAGATGGTCATTACGTAGGTGTCCGCAATATTCCTGAAACGAATTTTGATGAAATCGTTGCAATGATGGTTGGGCGAGAGCTTGGTGAACGCTTCCCGGAAAGAAAGTGCGAAATAGGCGAAACAAAATTGGAAGTACGAAACCTTACTGTGAAAGGATTAGTCCAGGATGTTTCCTTTAAGTTGAAAAAAGGAGAGGTTCTTGGTGTAGCTGGCTTGATGGGGGCAGGACGTACGGAAGTTGCGCAAACAATCTTTGGCTATCGAAAGAAAAGTAACGGTGATATTTTCATAGATGGCAAGAAGGTTACCATTAAATCGCCGATTGATGCCATGAAATACGGCATAGGCTTTGTTACAGAAGACCGGAAAACACAAGGATTAGTCCTGGATTTCTCTATTAAAGACAATATCACGTTAGCCAACCTCGAGAAGTGTTCCTCATCGGGAATTATGAAGAGAGAAAACGAGAATTCAATGGTCGCTAAATACATTGAGGACTTAAAAATCCGAACTTCTGGACCAGAACAAAGCGCCAAATCCTTAAGTGGCGGGAATCAGCAAAAGGTTGTCATCGCAAAATGGCTCGGAACAGAACCAGAGATTTTAATTTTGGATGAACCAACGCGCGGTGTAGATATCGGTGCGAAAAAAGAAATCTATCATATTATTAACAAATTAGCAGAGTCAGGCGTGGCAATCTTGATGATTTCTTCCGAGTTACCGGAAGTCATTGGCATGGCAGATCGTGTCATTGTCATGCATGAAGGGAAAGTAACTGGAGAAGTGAACAAAGAACAAATGACACAAGAAGTCATTATGCAATATGCAACAGGGGGAGAAAAAGTTGTCCAATTATAAATCAAAAGAAGTAGTTTCAAAACTTGGGCCACTATTCGGTTTAATTTTATTGATCATCATTGTTTCAATCTTAAACCCAAGTTTCTTATCAATCGCAAATATCTTTAATGTCTTACGTCAGGTTTCAATCAGTGCCATTATTGCCTTCGGGATGACGTTTGTTATCCTGACAGGTGGAATTGATTTGTCTGTCGGCTCAACCTTGGCGTTGACTGGTGCAATCGCAGCAAGCTTGCTTTCAAGCGGCATGGACCCATTTTTAACAATGGGCATTGCGTTGATCATCGGCTTAATTTTAGGTGCTATCAATGGGGTTATCATTACAAAAGGTAAAGTTGCGCCATTTATCGCAACACTTGCAACAATGACTGTTTATCGCGGGCTAACATTAGTGTATACAGATGGTCGCCCAATTTCTAATCTTGGTGATCATTATTCATTCCAATTATTCGGGAAAGGGTATTTCCTAGGATTCCCGGTACCGGTTGTCACAATGGTTATCGCGTTTATCGTCCTTTACTTCATTTTACAAAAAACAACTTTTGGCCGTCGTGTTTATGCAGTTGGTGGAAATGAAGAAGCTGCAAAACTATCAGGTATTAATGCGGACCGAGTAAAAATTGCCGTTTATGCAATTACAGGTTTATTGGCATCTCTTGCAGCCCTAATTTTAACTTCACGTTTGAACTCGGCTCAGCCTACAGCAGGAGAATCCTATGAATTAGATGCCATCGCTGCTGTTGTTTTAGGTGGTACAAGCCTGAACGGCGGGAAAGGCTGGATTTTCGGAACTTTAGTCGGTGCTTTAATCATCGGTGTGTTAAATAACGGTATGAACTTAATCGGGGTTTCTTCCTTCTGGCAACAGGTAGTAAAAGGGATCGTTATTCTAATTGCTGTTTTGATGGTCCGCAAAAAAACTGCTTAAGGAGCACATACACATGAAAAAGCTTACTGTATTGTTTGTAGCACTTGTTGCATTAGTCCTTTCTGCATGTTCAATGGAGTCTCCATTTCTAGAAAATGCAAAAGAAAATGCTGCTACAGAAGGAAACGTTTCATATAAAATTGGTTTTTCAATCTCTACATTAAATAACCCTTTCTTTGTTACTTTAAGTGAAGGGGCAAAAGCAAACGCACAGGAACAAGGTGCTGAGATTTCAATAGTAGATGCACAAGACGATGCATCGAAACAAGCATCGGATAT
>DAMDNS010000514.1:0-2192 GCA_032083605.1 Ureibacillus sp. | reverse complement strand
TTCAACAAGTTTCTATCTGCATCACCGCCGATGGATGTGCATTATAGACCATTAATTCCCTGTTGCAATACCTTTCTCATATTTTATTATTCAAGCGGTCACTTTTTAGGCTTTTTCGCCATATTTCTATATTATTTGACCAATTTTACATTGATAATAGGTTATCGCTTCTGTATTAAAATATATCTCTATCCAACTGCATATTATAGATAGCCTGGCTAGCGGTTAAGGAATTATATGAATTATTCTAATTTACTATTATCGAGCTTATTAACTGTTGGTATTTATACATCAGCACACGCTCAAGAAAATCTTACTGAAGGATCTACCGCGAGTTCGGAAGATGTCGCTTCGACAGAGGCTCAGCAGAGCCGCCCCCGCTCACAAATTATTAAAGACTTGAAAGGTCTAAAAGCTAAAGATTTAAAAATCAATGCAAACGCTGCTCAACCTGACACAGTAAAAGATCCATTACAGTCATTAAACCGCCCGATTTATTCTTTTAATGACATGCTAGATCGCAATTTTTTACGTCCCGTTGCAGTTCAATATAATGAAAAAACACCAGAAGATGTTCGCGGCTCTTATCGCCAGTTCCGCAAAAACCTGGGTGAGCCATGGAATGCTGTTAACCAACTCATTCAAGGTCGCCCTGGTCGCGCAGTAAAAACACTAGGTCGATTTACTGTGAATACCTTAACAACTTTAGGTTTAGCTGACCCTGCTAGTCGCTTAGGGCTTCCACCTGAAGACGAAAGTTTTGGCGTAACTCTTGGTTACTATGGTGTTCCTTCAGGACCCTTCCTAATGCTACCTTTCTTTGGCCCAAGTACTTTACGTGATGGTTTAGGCTTAGCTGTAGACTCTCAAGCTCGTCCACAAAAGTATATTATGGATAACCAAGATGGTTTGTATTGGTCAACCAACGTCTTACAAGCTGTTGATACACGTGCCCAGTATTTAGATTTGGATCAAACGATACAAGGCGATCAATATGCGATGATTCGCGACTTGTATCTTCAACGAAAGGCATTCCAGATTGCCGAGAAAAAAGGTAATTCAGCAGACGTATCTTTCATCGATGATGACGAATCTGAAGATGTTCCAGATGATAGCCAACCTAAAAGCAAGAAATAATTAAAGAGGAAAGCAAGGTATTGTATCTACCATATAGAAAGGCAATACCTTGATTTTGATTATACATCCTCTATGATGGATAAAATGATCTTGAAAAAGGACAATCATATCTTCTATGTATTTCATTAAACCGACACGCTCTATCCCTTTCTTAGAGCAAGCTCTGGATTCACTTCCAGACTTACAAGTCATTCACATAGATGATCTCGATTTATACGATCCAACCATTATCGCAATTGCTGATGTACAAGATTTCCTGACTTACAAATGGCGTTTACCTACCATTGTGATTGCTTTCGAACATGAAGGTAGTGCATTAGCTCAGGCATGGGAGGCAGGTGCTCTTGCTGGATGGGTATGGAATCAGTTACCTCAAGATCTAAATAAAGCATTAACAAGAATTGATGCTCAATATAAACGCAATCAAGATAGTCGCGACTTACCTTCGGCGGCAGAATTACAAAAACGTTTACTACCGAATCCTATTGATTTACTAAATTATGAAGTTGAAACTTTTTTCCAACCTTCCGCTTATCTATCAGGAGACTGGTACGATTATTGGAAATTAAATGATAAAGAAGTTTTATTTTATCTTGCCGATGTATCGGGACACGGCGTCACAAGCAGTTTATTAACTTCATGGATGGCTGCATTTCATGGCCGTTCAAAAACACCCCGACAGTTGATTAAAAAATTAAATGGAATGCTCGTTCAAGAGAATATCGAAAAACATATTACTATTGTGGTCGGTATTTTAAATCTTGAAACACATACTCTTCGTTGGTCTAGTGCAGGCCACTACCCTCCTCCAATTATTTTTGAACCAAATCAACCTCCAAAAATTTTAACGACTAGTAGTTTCCCTTTGGGTTTAACAGATGAATTAGAAGTTGAAGAACATGTTTGCACATTAAATCGTCATGCACGTTTTATTGTTTGCTCAGATGGAGCACTAGAACCATTTGATGGCGGATTGAATGATCAATTTCAACAATTGGTCCAACATTTGCAAAATCAATCATTCCAAGCCCCTGATCATGTTGCTGATGACATTG
>DAMDNS010000513.1:0-2195 GCA_032083605.1 Ureibacillus sp. | reverse complement strand
CTAAATCCTTTACAACAGTAAGCGCCCCTTCCGTCCCGACTGCACGACGAACATCTAACTTACCAGCAGAATTCAAGTCAAAATGCACTTGAGGATTCGTCACAAACCCTCGCACTTCTCCTTTCGCGTTGGCATCAATAATCATAGGACCAATTGGACCGTTTCCTTCTATTTTTACGGTTAGTTTATCTTCACCCTTTAACATGGCACCCATCATGACAGTAGCTGTCATTGAACGTCCAATTGCGGCAGTTGCAGTTGGCCATGTATTATGTCTTCTTTGTGCTTCTCCAACCGTTTCCGTGGTTCTTGCTGCAAAAGCGCGAACTTTTCCATTAAACCCCAACGCTCGTATTAAGTAATCACTCATGAAGTTACTCCTCTTTTCTTATTGGTTTCTTTTATAAATAACACGAAGACCCTTTAAGGTTAATAAATCATCTACAATATCAATCATTGTCGTTTCATTGGCAATTAGCTTTGCTAAACTGCCTGTTGCTACTACGAGAGGTTCTACCTTACTATTTTCTTTCATCCGGCCGACAATTCCTTCAACCTGACCGACAAATCCAAAAATAATACCTGCCTGCATTGCAGATACTGTATTCTTGCCAATTACGTTGGTTGGTCGAGATATTTCAATTCGAGGTAATTTTGAAGCTCTGGAATATAGCGCCTCGGTAGAAATCGCGATTCCCGGAGCAATTGCTCCCCCTAAGTAGTCACCTTTTTCATTAATATAGCAGTACGTAATGGCCGTTCCAAAATCAATGACGATTAAGGGACTTATACCGCCATACTCCTCCATGGCAGCAACAGCATTTACAATACGGTCTGCACCTACTTCTCGCGGATTCTCGTATTTAATATTTAGACCATTTTTGACTCCTGGACCAACTATTAACGGTTTAATATGAAAGTATTTTCGGCACACTTCTTCTAATACATACATGATTGGCGGTACGACAGAGGCAATAATAATCCCTTTGATATCCTCAAAGGAAAGCTGAACATGTGAGAAAAATGCTTTGACCTGCATTGCGTACTCATCCTCAGTTTTATGACGATTCGTTTCCATTCGCCAATGATGCTTCAATTTATCCTGTTCGAATATTCCCAAGGCAATATTGGAGTTGCCTGCATTCAGTACAAGAATCATTTAATCACGCCCATTTTTTAGTCCGATTTTAAAAAATAATATCACATTATTAGTGTATATTTACAGCCATAACAATTATAGCTATTGCATGAAAATTACTGCAAACCGTTAACAGACAAACAAAAAACTGAATGAGTATTGCCTAAGCATACTCATTCAGTCTGAATTGATTTGACTCTATTGTTTGGATAACCGTCAAGAAAGGATTATTTTTCTCGGTCTTCTTTAATTTCATTAGTTGATTGAGTCGGATCCTGTTCTTTTGGTAAATCCGTTACTGTTGGATCTTGTTTTTGACCAACAATTTCTTTTTCCAACGAAGTATTACCTGCTTTTTCAATTGCAAGGTCTTGGGATTCAGGATTTTCAGAGCTTGGTTTTGATAATTCAACTGTTGCATCTTCATCAACTTTTGAATAATCCTTACGTTCTGGAAGTGTCCCGTGATCTCTTAAATGCTCAATTTGTCCAGCATCTAATGTTTCAACCTCTAGTAATGTTTTCGCGATTAATGTTAGTAAATCGCGTTTTTCCGTTAGAATTTGTTTAGTACGTTCATATTGTTCTACAATAATCGATTGCATTTCTTTATCGATTTCGTAAGCAATAGAATCTGAATAATTTTGTTCCGAGTTAAAGTCACGGCCCAAGAACACATTGCCACCTTGACTAGAACCAAATTGCATTGGCCCTAATTTATCACTCATTCCGTATTCTGTAACCATTGAACGAGCGATACCAGTAGCACGCTGGAAGTCATTATGTGCGCCAGTGGATACTTCACCAAATGTAATATCCTCAGCCACACGACCACCAAGAAGTCCGGCAATCTTATCTAATAACTCTGGTTTTGTCATGAAGTAACGATCTTCTTTTGGAAGCATTACTGCATAACCTCCCGCTTGACCACGAGGAACAATTGTAACCTTATGCACTTTTTCTGCTTGGTCTAAAGTTAAACCGACAACTACGTGACCAGCTTCATGGAAGGCAACGATATTACGTTCTTTTTCAGATATTACACGGCTTGATTTGG
>DAMDNS010000512.1:0-2227 GCA_032083605.1 Ureibacillus sp. | reverse complement strand
TGTTAAAAAAGCTATTTAGTAAATCAAATACAGGAAAGCACTCGATGGAGGTTAAAGAATCTCTTGTTAATAATGAATGTTTACCTTCCCATATCGCAATCATTATGGATGGCAACGGACGTTGGGCGAAGAAAAGAGCGATGCCGAGAATTGCTGGGCACCATGAAGGGATGCAGACAGTCCGTAAAATTGCTCGAATTGCCGATGATATAGGCATCAAAGTATTAACTCTCTATGCGTTCTCTACTGAAAATTGGAAAAGGCCAAAATCAGAGGTTGACTACTTAATGAGTCTGCCGCAGATGTTTTTAAACTCTTTTATGCCAGAGCTAATGGAACGCAATATTCGAGTTGAAATGATAGGCGATAAAGAAGGACTGCCTACGAATACGAAAACAGCTTTAAACGAGGCAATGGAAAAAACAAAAAATAATACGGGTCTTATTTTAAATTTTGCCATGAATTATGGCAGTCGAGCTGAAATAGTAAAAGCAATGAAGGATATAATGATAGAAGTGGATCGTGGAAATTTGACGATGGATGAAGTAGACGAGGAATTGATTGATCAATATCTATTGACTTCAAAACTCCCGGAGCCTGATTTGCTTATTCGTACAAGTGGAGAAGTACGCTTGAGCAATTTCATGCTATGGCAGCTTGCCTATACCGAATTTTGGTTTACGGATATACTTTGGCCAGATTTTAACAAAGAAACTTTTATGGAAGCGATACAAGCCTACCAACAGCGAAATAGGCGCTATGGTGGACTGAAAGGAGAATAATTACATTGAAGCAAAGAATTATAACGGGGGTTGTTGCTGGAGCACTATTTATCATATTTGTGCTGCTGGGTAAACTTCCCTTTACGTTATTAGTATATGCGCTCGCAGCAGTTGGAATATACGAGCTTTTAAAGATGAAGCATATTAAAATCTTTTCAATACCGGGAATGCTGGGGCTACTGATTACATTTAGTTTATTGTTGCCGCCAGCGGTTAATTTACTTGAACATATCCCTTATTCGAAGTTGGAGCTATTAATGATCGGTGCCATACTTCTGTTAGTTTATTCAGTCCTTGTTAAAAATCACTTCACCTTTGATGATGTAGGTTTTATCGTACTAAGTGCACTATATGTCGGAATGGGCTTCTATTACTTGATTGAAACACGTAATGGAGGGTTGGAATTTATCATTTTCGCCTTATTAATTGTTTGGTCAACCGACTCGGGTGCTTATTTTATCGGCCGGAAATTGGGGAAAAAGAAATTATGGCCTGAAATTTCACCGAACAAGACAGTGGAAGGCTTCGTTGGAGGAATCATTACTGCCGTGGTGCTTGCTTGTATCATGCAAATGGTTTATCCGATTTCCTCTTCATGGATAGCATTGATTGTCATTTCTGTAATCGCTTCAATTTTTGGACAGATGGGCGATTTAGTAGAATCTGCCATTAAACGTCATTATGGTGTGAAGGATTCCGGTAATTTATTGCCAGGCCATGGAGGTATATTGGATCGTTTTGATAGTCTGTTATTTGTGCTGCCTCTACTGCATTTCCTGCAATTTGTTAACTAAAATTTGATGAACTCGCCGTTAGACATGAAATCTTATTTTTAACGGTTTATATCTCATGGTCATGTAATGCCAAAGGGGATTTATAAAGTTTTTGAAGGGAAGATTTATCGTGAAGAAAATAAGCTTATTAGGAGCAACGGGTTCGATTGGAATACAGACTGTCGATATTTTGTTGAACAATCCAGACAGCTTTCAACTTGTTGCGCTATCTTCAGGAAGAAATATCGAAAAAACTCGTGAAATTATCACTCAACTCTCTCCTGAGCTAGTTTCGGTGCAGGATGAAAAAGATGCAGCTGCGCTTTCCAAAGAGTTTCCGCGCATTCACTTTACTTACGGTACAAAGGGTCTTGTAGAAGTTGCAACACACCCCGATTCAACAGTTCTGGTAAATGCTGTATTGGGCAGTGTGGGATTGGAATCGACTTTGGCAGCTATACGAATGGGGAAAACCATTGCCATAGCCAATAAAGAAACACTGGTTACAGCAGGTCACTTAGTAATGGCAGAAGCAAAGAAGCATAATGTTGCGATTTTGCCGGTAGATAGTGAACACTCGGCTATATTCCAATCGATGAATGGCGAAAATCCAAAGCAAATTGAACGACTGATCTTAACTGCATCTGGTGGGTCATTCCGTGACAAAACACG
>DAMDNS010000511.1:0-2247 GCA_032083605.1 Ureibacillus sp. | reverse complement strand
AAGATCTGGAATATTGGCGCTCAGAGGGGTAATGCGCCCTTCCTCCAGCGCATCAATTATTGTCTGCTGTTTAAAATCCGCCCATATAATGGCAATTCGAGCATGGGTGTTTTTTTCAGCTAGTATCTCTTTTACAACATCAAGAGTCAGCTCCACATGGGTTTTCGCACCAGCTCCCCCTGCCGAACCAATAATGACAGGGATTCGATGCTGTAATCCTTTTTCAAGAATAATAGACAAATCCTTCTTGAGTGCCCGGCGACTAACTATTGAAACATTCGCGCCTAATTTATGAGGACCGGCGTCTGTGGAACCAGCATCCACGACAATCCCATGAATCTTCTCATGAAAAGCATTTAAAAAAGGCTGTTTTGGAAATCCATATCCGAGAATGCCGCAAGGAGAAATAATTTTAATCCCCTTTTGCATATATTTCCTCTCCATTTCTTAATGTGTTTTGTAATCGGTTACACGTAAAAAGAAAAAATGCAATAAATTACGTTTCCACAAACCTGTCTACTATTTAATTTTTGATAATCTTTCTTCCACCTGAGGCAATGTAGGCATGCCACCTTGTGCACCAAGCTTTTCTACTGAAATGGAAGCAGCGGCATTGGCAAATCTTAATGCATCTTCCATTGGATAAGCGTTTGAAATGGCATAAGCAAAAGCTCCATTGAAGGTATCACCGGCCCCTGTTGTATCAATCGCTTCGCTTCTATATCCTGCTACCTGAACAAGCTTTTCCCCATCGTGATAACAAACTCCTTGCTCCCCTAGCGTCACAATGATTTTGTTAGGATATTTTTCTATGACTCTCTCAACCTTATCATTAAAAATCTCCTTAAACTCATGTTCATTTGGAGTTAAGTAATCGACTAAATCAATCCACTCATGCTTAAAAAAGCTGGAAGGTGCAGGATTTAAAATGACTTGAATTTGGTTATCCCTGCATTTTTTCAAAGTATATTCAACTGTTTTTATAGGAATCTCGAGTTGCAGGACAACAATCCTACTTTTATTTATATGCTCCCAATACTCATCAATCACTTTTGGTGTAACTTCGGAATTGGCTCCAGGAACCACGATAATCCGATTATCGCTATTCTGGAGAATAATATTGGCTATTCCGGTTGAAGCGTTCCCTTGCTTTAGGCAATTTACATTTACTTTTTCTTTTTCCAATTGTTTATATAAAACTTCTCCAAAGGGATCATCCCCAATTCTGCCTACAAATGAGATCTCTCCACCAAGCCTCGCAATCGCAACTGCTTGATTGGCGCCTTTTCCACCAGGATTCATTTCAAAAAATGACCCCATCAAGGTCTCACCCTGCTTTGGAAAAACCTTCGTCCCAACAGTTAAATCCATATTTATGCTGCCAATGACCGTAATCATTTAACTATTTCCTCCTCAAAAGCTTCATTGTGAGTAGTTAAAACTAAATCTGGAACATAAATTGTTTCAATATTATCTAGCTAGCATTTGATTTTCATTGCGTTGCATAAGCTACTAATATAGTAGATTGATTAACTAGCACTTTGCCGCGCTGCCTAATTATATATAATATGCTTGCATTTCCTAAAATTTGAAAATGGATTCGTGAAAAGTTTTAAAAAGGAGGATGATTATGGAAGCCTTAGCATTGGAAAATATTTGTAAAGTGTATGCTGATGGATCTGAAGCAGTAAGTAATTTCAATCTAATCGTTGAGGAAAAAGAATTTATCGTATTAGTCGGACCATCAGGGTGCGGCAAATCCACTACTTTACGACTGATTGCAGGACTTGAAGAAATTTCAAAGGGAGAATTGCGGATTGCATCCAAGCAGATGAATGATGTTGCTCCTAAAGATCGTGATATTGCTATGGTATTCCAAAACTATGCGCTATATCCCCACATGAATGTGTACGATAATATGGCGTTTGGTCTCAAGCTTCGAAAATTTTCAAAAAAAGAGATTGAAAAGAGAGTAAAAGAGGCTGCCGAAGTCTTGGAGCTTTCCAAGCTATTACAGAAAAAACCAACGGCATTATCAGGCGGGCAAAGACAAAGAGTAGCATTGGGCCGCGCCATTGTTAGGGATGCCAGCTTATTTTTGATGGATGAACCATTATCAAATTTGGATGCAAAATTGAGGGTACAAATGCGTGCCGAAATTTCGAAGCTCCATCAACGTCTTGGCACTACAACAATCTACGTGACCCATGATCAAACCGAAGCAATGACAATGGCAACACGTTTGGT
>DAMDNS010000510.1:0-2256 GCA_032083605.1 Ureibacillus sp. | reverse complement strand
AAATCCTATTAGCATAGAAATAGATAGTCAAATTGGCATAGAAAGTGTATAATTTACAATAAGTTACATAAATAAATGATTTCTGTTACTTGAGAAAAGGTGATTTTTATGAGAGAACATCGGGAGATTTTAACGAATATTAAATCTGATTTATTAAGCTTATGTATTGACTCAATGAATCAAAAAAACGGCTACGATGAATATGCTTTATTGATACAAAATAGCTTGAAACAGCATTTTGATATCGATAAATGTTGTTTTCTTTTATATGAATGCGAATCATTTAAACCCTTTCGTATAAAGTCTACTTTTGATATGGACTTTACAAATACCCCATGGAGTGATTATGGTGTACATTTTTCGCAAAAGCGGTTGGTTGATGTACCAGAATCTCTATCAGGAGTACAGGGATTTAACGAATTCTCTCAGATGCTGTTATTGAAAACAGGACATTTCGGAGTATATTGTATTTTATTCATCAAAGCAACTCCAAAATGGACAGCCTTTTCGCAAAGTGATTTTTTTGAAAATTTCGTAGATATTAATACAGATGTGTTAAAGGTATTGTGCAAAAATATTGAAATTCTTCAAAACGAAAACCAATATCGAAAACTATATAACATGACGGATTTATTCCATTCTACAATGGATATAGATTTAATTTTAGAAAATGTCTTAATAACAATTCAAGATAATTTCCCTGATTTTGATGTAGAGTTAATTTTATCGAATGATCAAGACCGTCAAACGCGGGTACAAATTAAACCATTTGATTATCTCTCAGAGAGACCTTCAGCAATCGAGGCTTTTGTTTCGGGAAAAATAACTGTGGAACAAGCAGCTGATTTGAATCGTTGTCTGCTGAATGCTCCCATTAAAGGGAGACAAGCTATTTATGGAATTCTGCAGGTAAGTGCTCCTATATATTACGTTTATTCAAAATCACAAGAAGATTTTATCAGAATGCTTGCGCATGCATCTGGGAACGCATTAGAAAATGCGAAGCTATATCATCAGTCACATAGGTTAATCAGCGACCTTCAGCTTATTAATGAAACGTCCCATCGTTTGAATATGAAATTGGATAGTAAAGAAATGTTCATGTTTTTACAAAAACAGCTCATAAAATCATTTCAGCCAATGGAAGTATGTTTTGTTTTGAAGAATGATTCTGAGTTAAAGCTGACGGAAGCTTCAACAAAACTATTCGATACGGAAGAAGGAGAGCTTTATATTAGTCATGTTGCAAAGCATTTTGAAAATAGCCAGGAGCCATTATTCATTGCTGATTGCAGCCGTTTAATAGGTAAAGACCTCCAGTATAATTCGATGATGGCCATCCCGATGATTGTCGAGCAACGTATCAATGGCTTCAGTATTGTTTTGCATCAAGACTCATACTTCTTCTCTTTTGATAGCTTTAAATTGATGCAATCACTTATCCATCATTCATCGTTGGCAATTGCGAATTCCATTTTGCGCAACAAACTGCAAGAAATGGTGGATCACGATCATTTAACAAAGCTCCATGCCCGTAGCTTCCTGGATAAATTTGTGGAGAGCTCGTTGAAAAATGATATTTCAGGGATGTTTTTATTGCTTGATATCGATAACTTCAAGCATGTAAATGATACTTATGGACATCAGGTTGGTGACGAGGTACTTGTTCAAATTGCAAACCAATTGAAGAAAGTAATTGGGACGCGGGGGATTTGTGCAAGATGGGGTGGAGAAGAATTAGCCGTTTATGTTCCAAATATTTTAGTGGAAGAAGTAGAGAAGCTGGCAAAGCAAATCGTAAATTCTGTGCCAGAGGCTACAAATCCTAAGGTTACAGTTTCTGCTGGCTTGATCACTTGGAATACAAAACAATGTCCCGAATTCCAGTCCGTCTTTTTACATGCCGATACAGCTCTTTATAATGCTAAATCAACAGGCAAAAATAAATTCTGCATTTTCCATGAATCCATGCTTTCTCAATCATAAAAAAACTTACTACAATCTAATTAAAGTGAAATCCACTGATTAGAAGTAGTAAGTTTTATTTTTTGAAAAAGAAAAATGATAGGGCCTCCGCTTCAGCAACCAAAGGCTTAAAGCTGCCGATTAGCCTACTTTTCTTATATAAATTTAAGTAAAGTTTGGACAAATAATTCTAAGCCCTGCTGATCCTCTTTAGTGAATCGAGCTTTTTGCGGACTGTCAATATCTAGCACGCCAATTACTTCGTTATTTTTTAGTAATGGAACGACGATT
>DAMDNS010000509.1:0-2266 GCA_032083605.1 Ureibacillus sp. | reverse complement strand
TATAACAAGCGTGAAGCAGCAAGAAATTGATGAGGATGCGATTGGTTTCTATTTCGCCCCTCGACTGAATGCAATTGGTCGCCTTGGTGATGCAGACCCAGGTGTCGCTTTTTTAATGAGTGATAACGAATTAGAAGCAAAAAATGGTGCTGCACTTTTAAACCAAAAAAATGTGGAACGAAAAGAAATCGTTAACACTATTACAGAGCAGGCAATTGAAATGATAGAAAATAGTCCCGAGATTTCAAATTCCCTCGTATTAGTTATCGCTAAGGAAGGTTGGAATCCTGGGGTAATCGGTATTGTTGCTTCCCGTTTAGTGGAAAAATATTACCGCCCAACCATTGTACTTTCACTTGATCCACAAAAGGGTACAGCAAAAGGGTCGGGCCGCAGTATCGAAGGGTTTCATTTATATCAGGAGCTTGCGAAAAACCGTGAAATTTTGCCTCATTTTGGGGGACACCCAATGGCAGCAGGTATGACGTTCCCATTAGAGCATGTCGATGAGCTCAGAAGTCGTCTTCACCAACAAGCTATAGAATGCCTGACTGACGAAATGTTGACGGCAAAGCTTTCAATTGACGTACCTGTGGAAATTAGTGAACTGACAGTGGAAGCAATTGAAGAAATAAAACAATTAGGACCATTTGGAACAGGATTTGCAAAGCCTATCTATGCACTGCAGAATGTTCAAATCCGTTCTATGAGAAAAATTGGAGCGGGAGAAAACCATTTAAAGATGGAATTAGAAGACTCTCATGGTTTCATCGATGCAATCGGATTCAGCAAAGGACATTTATATGATGAGATTACATATGGTGTAAGCTTATCTTTTGCTGGAGATTTGCAAATTAATGAATGGCAAGGAAAGAAAAAGCCGCAACTGATGATAACAGATGTACAAACAAATGAATGGCAGCTTTTTGATTATAGAGGTAAAAATCAAATACAAAAATGGCTTCACACATTACCTCAACAAGATTGTGATTTTATCGCATTCCATCAATCCACAGTCCACTATTTTGAAGGACAGCTGTCAAATAAGATTAACCTAATAACGAATGATGAAGAAATAAAAACTATTTCTTCCAATATCGTGTTATTAGATTTGCCTAAAGGAGCACAAACTTTAGAAAAACTAATTGTGCAAGCTATGCCACAACGTGTTTATGCTGTATTTTATACACCGGAGTCCAAATATTTCAATGGTATGCCTACACGAGAGCATTTTAGTTGGTATTATAGCTTCTTGAAAAAACGTCCGGGCTTCAACCTTAAAATGCATATTCAGCAATTGGCTAAACATATTGGCTTAAATGCTGAAGTAATTAAATTTATGACAAACGTGTTTTTTGAGCTAGGTTTTGTTACAATAGAAAATGGTCTGACAACAGTAAATGATAATGTACCAAAACGATCTCTAGCTGAAGCTCCTATATATCAGCAAAGAGTTGCACAGATTGAATTGGAACAACAGCTTTTGTATGCACCATATATGGAATTAAAACAATGGTTTAATGAACGAATCAGGGAATATAACTATTCCTAAGGAGGACAAATTAGTAATGGATTTAAGACAATATGTTACAACCGTAGAAAACTGGCCAAAAGAAGGAATAAGCTTCAAAGACATCACTACAATCATGGATAATGGCCCAGCTTTTAAATATGCCGCAGACAAAATTGTAGAGTTCGCTAAAGAAGTGGGAGCCGAAGTAATTGTAGGTCCGGAAGCGCGTGGCTTTATCATTGGATGTCCAGTAGCTTATGCACTTGAAATTGGCTTTGCTCCAGTTCGCAAAGAGGGAAAATTACCTCGTGAAGTTGTGCGTGTAGAATACGGTTTAGAATACGGACAAGACGTATTAACAATGCATATGGATGCCATCAAACCAGGTCAAAAGGTTCTAATCGTGGATGACTTATTAGCAACTGGCGGTACAGTAGATGCAACGATTCAACTAATTGGAAAATTAGGCGGAGTTGTAGCAGGTTGTGCATTTATTATTGAATTAAAAGACTTAAACGGTCGTGAAAAAATTGGAAACTATCCAGTAAAAACGTTAATTGAATATTAATTTTATTTTTTATAAAAGATGCTGGGTCAAAACCCAAAAACACCATTTTCTCGAGAAATGAAGTGACCCCTAAAAGTTAGACACGGTTATTATATCATTAGGCAGCTTGGGTAAAATGAGTTCGGTATTGTACGAGGACACTGAAAAAGTCCAAAAGAAAACAAAAGCGATTGTGAAAACGGATT
>DAMDNS010000508.1:0-2277 GCA_032083605.1 Ureibacillus sp. | reverse complement strand
TAAGCTTAAAAGGGAAGCTTGGTGCAAATCCAACACTGTCCCGCAACTGTAATTCGGAGCGAATCTGTTAGCCACTGTGAAAACGGGAAGGCATGAGGAGCGTTGATGATAAGTCAGGAGACCTGCCTAGTTCTAGTACACACCCAAACCTACGTGGAAATAGGTGGTGTTCTGTGCGAATTGAACGTAAATTTATTTACGCTTTTTAGTCATGCATAGATATGTCCAAAGCTATTTCTGAACAAAGAAATAGCTTTTTTCTTTTGGGGTTATGTAAAAAAAGGAAAGAAGGAGCAAATAGCATGTCACCCCCATCGATTTATGATTATGAGAAAAAAATAAGAGAATATATTATGAATGCATTAGTAATTGAGCGGGTAATTCCTTTAGATCAATATCTTAATGAATTAACTCAAGAGAACCCGGAGAATGACAAGGTCATAAGATATGCATATATAAAGGTAAAGAATGAATTAACGGGCTTCAATCTTGATGGCGATAATGAGGAGGATATATGCGAACAGTTCAAGCACATTTAATCCTACCACCTGATACAAATCATCAGGGTACAATTTTTGGCGGAAAAGTACTTGCCTATATAGATGAGGTTGCAGCGATTACATCGATGAAGCATGCGGGCAGCAATACCGTAACAGTATCAATTGACTCTGTTGATTTTTTATCACCAGCTCGAGTGGGTGATATATTAGAATTAGAGGGTACGGTAGTATATACGGGAAGGACTTCTATTACTGTATTTGTTCGAGTAACTTCTTTTCAAGTCGAAACAGGGCAAAGTACATTAACGACAGAATCCTTTGTAACTATGGTGGCTGTTGATGAAAATGGGAAGCCGCGTGTGGTGCCCCAGCTTGTCATTGAAACAGAAGAGCAAAGACTTCTCTATGAACAAGTAAAACTTCAGCGAGAGTTGAAAAATAAATAGCGCGGCGAGGAGGAGAATCGCAATCGCTATAGAAAAATCCCATTTAATAGAGAAGACACCAGCTTAATGGGTGGCTTCTCTTTTTTCTTAATCCGAGGCCAAACCATGTCTCACTGCATATGCTGCAAGCTGAACGCGATTGTCAAGCTGAAGCTTCTCGAGTAAATTTTTTATGTGGTTTTTTACCGTATTTTCAGCGATGAAGAGCTGCAGGGCAATTTGCTTGTTCGTGTCACCATTCGCTACTCTGGAAAGAATCTCACACTCTCGTGGTGTTAACGTATGTGGACTGGGTTCGTCTGCATAGATACTACCTGTACGAAAGCGATAGAGTAATCGGCTTGCGATTTCACGTGAGATTTCTTCCTGGTTCCCAAGTAGGGCATGAAGGTATTCAAGCCAGTCATCCGGCTCCATATTTTTTAGTAAATACCCTTGTGCCCCATACTGTATGGCTGTAAACAAATCTTTCACATCATCTGAAACAGTCAGCATTACTACATGGATTTGGGGGGAAGGTTAGTCTTATTTTTTTCACTGCTTCAAGTCCGCTTACTCTAGGCATATTAATATCCAATAGAAGTAAGTCGGGCAGAAGCTGTTCACAAAGTTCGAAGGCTTCCTGGCCATCAGTTGCTTCTCCAACAATAGTAAAAGATCGATCTGCTCCAAGCACACTCCGGATACCTTCTCTTGCTAAGGGATGGTCGTCTGCAATAATCACATTATAGCTATTCATTTTATTTCTCCTTTGAAACAATAATTTCGGTCCCATGGTTTGAGCTATTTATTTGCAGCACTGCTCCAAGCTGTTTCGAACGCTCCTGCATCATCAACAGTCCATAATTTCTGTCTGTTGCCTTCGAGTCATTCATTCCTCTGCCGTTATCGGTGATTTTCAGTTGCCACCCATTATCCATTTCGCTAATCGCCATAATCGCTTTAGTAGCTCCTGCATGCTTTCTTATATTGGAAAAAGCTTCCTGTATAATGGCGAAAACTTGAATTTCCTCTTTTGTAGTAAAAAAACCATTGGGAATCTGAATCTCCTCTTCCACTTCAATACCTGTAACTGAGCTCCATTCAGAAAGCCATTTGATGATTCGGCTATTAAGTGAATCATCAATCTCAGGCTCGGAGCGAAGATTAAAAATAGCCTGTCGCACATGACTATCGATTGTAGAAAGCGCACGGGATGCCGCTTCTGTATCCCCTTGTTTAAGCTTGATATTCATGAAGAAAATGGATTGAGCAATGCCATCGTGAAGCTCCCGGGCAAGTCTTTCGCGTTCTTCGTATACTGCACGTTTGGACTGTTCATTTACAAGCTT
>DAMDNS010000507.1:0-2281 GCA_032083605.1 Ureibacillus sp. | reverse complement strand
TAAAAGGTTTATTATGTTAAATATAGCTAAAAAGCTTATTGTACCAATAATCGCTAACGAATAGACATTTTTCCCACTAATCATAAGTCTTGGATATGAATAGCTTCTATGCTTCTGTGGAACAAACACACAATCCTGATTTGAAGGGGAAGGCCATCGCCATAGCTGGAAATCCTAAGGAGCGTCGTGGAATTATAGTTACTAGCTCTTATGAAGCACGCCATAAAGGCATTTATACAACTATGAATGTTGGGGAGGCCCTGCGCAAATGTCCGGAATTGATATTATTGCCTCCTGATTTCCCTAAATATCGGGTTGCCTCGAAGGCGATGTTTACAATATTGAGGAGTTACACAGAATTGATAGAACCTGTTTCCATCGATGAGGGATATATGGATATTACTGAGGCTGCAGTACAGCGGCATCCCATTGATATTGCAAAGGAAATTCAAATGAGGATTTTCCACGAA
The DNA here is from genome assembly GCA_032083605.1 of Ureibacillus sp. Taxonomy (GTDB): domain Bacteria; phylum Bacillota; class Bacilli; order Bacillales_A; family Planococcaceae; genus Ureibacillus. The sequence continues at coordinate 1,811 of DAMDNS010000507.1, read as the reverse complement.
CTCGACCTTCCATGCTCAATCGGAATTGCACCGAATAAATTTTTAGCTAAAACAGCTTCTGATATGAAGAAACCAATGGGCATCACGATTTTACGAAAGAGAGATGTCCCTGAAAAGCTATGGCCACTACCCGCAATTGAGATGCATGGTGTTGGGGAGAGCACTGCCAAAAAACTTGCATCATTAAAAATCAATACAATTGGTGAGCTTGCCAATGTTGATGAATTCACGATCAGGCAAGCACTTGGGAAAAATGGAATTCGTTTAAGAATGCGTGCCAATGGCGAAGATTCTCGGGAGGTAGACCCCAATTCGATTTATGAAACAAAAAGTGTTGGCAATTCGACTACACTTCCCATAGATGAAACAGATATCGAAGAACTGGAAAAAACTTTCCTGAAATTAGCTGAAAAAGTAGCAGAACGTTTGGATGCAAAGAAATTATGCGGTTCCACAATCAGCATCCAAATCCGTGATGCTGATTGGCACAACCATTCCAAAAGCAAAACTTTTCATAATCCTATCTACAATAAAGATATAATCTATGATGAAGCTATACAATTGTTTCATAAATCGTGGAATGGCGAACCAATACGCCTTTTAGGCATAACGGTTTCGAATGTTCTGGACCGTAAACAATCGGTGGAACAGCTTTCAATTTTTAATTTTGAACAGTTTGCTAAACAAGAACCGATTTATGACCTTATCGACGAAATTGAAAAAAGGTTTGGCAAAGGCGCTATTCAGAAGGGAATTGAAATTGAAAAAGCAAGCTATGCCTCTAAAACGAGTTTTAGTAAAGACTTTTTAGAAGATTTAAAGGATCGTTAAAAATCTATTATTGAAGATGAACGGGAGAGTAGAAATGCAGCTACAATTTCTAGGAACAGGCGCAGGAATGCCCTCTAAGGAAAGAAACACAAGTGCTCTTGCTTTAAAATTATTGGAAGAGCGCGGCACGGTTTGGCTTTTTGATTGTGGAGAAGCCACACAGCATCAAATTTTACATACAACGATTCGTCCACGTAAAGTGGAGAAAATTTTTATTACTCACTTGCATGGGGACCATATATTTGGATTACCAGGCTTTTTAAGCTCTCGATCATTTTTAGGTGGGGAGGATACACTAACACTTTATGGTCCAAAAGGGTTAAAAGAATGGATTACTGCCACTTTAAATGTATCGAAAACCCATTTAACCTATCCGATTGAATTTGTCGAGGTTCAAGAAGGAGTCATTTTTGAAGATGATCAATTTATTGTCACAGCGGGATTGCTTGAACATGTAATTCCTTGTTATGGCTATCGAGTTGAGCAGAAGCCGTTAAAGGGAGAGCTTTTAATAGAGAAAGCAAGGGAACTCGGTGTGCCAAAGGGACCGTTATTAGGGAAATTGAAAAATGGCGAAAATATAACGCTGGAAGATGGCAAAACAGTGTTAAGCAGGGAAGTCACGGCCCCACCTAAAAAAGGATTTACGGCTACAATTTTAGGAGACACAAAATACTGCTGGTCAGCAAAAGCTTTAAGCGAAAATGCAGATATTGTTGTTCATGAAGCGACTTTTGATCATAAAACTGAAAATTTGGCAGCCAGTTATGGTCATTCCACAAATGTAGAGGCTGCCACAATAGCGATTGAATCCAATGCAAAATACTTAATATTAAATCACATTAGCTCGCGCTTCTTGTCACATGATATAGAAGCATTACTCTATGAAGCAAGAGAAATATTCCCCCAAAGTTTTATTGCAAATGATTTTTCCAGTTATGACTGGAAAAATGGCCAATTAATTGAGGAATAAATAAAAG
>DAMDNS010000506.1:0-2299 GCA_032083605.1 Ureibacillus sp. | reverse complement strand
TACAAAAAAGAAATATATTTAATAGAATTGGAAGTTTATTGTTATAATAAAAAACCTAAAAGCTCCAAGGATGGAACACTTTTAGGTTTCAAAAGTTAGATTAAAATTTTAAATTAGAAACTTCATGTAGATAATCACCTAAAACGCGTAGGCCATTATCGAAGTTTTCTAAATGGAAATGCTCGTTTGGTGCATGGAAGTTTTCACTGTTTAAGCCGAATCCCATTAATACAACTGGCAGTGCAAGGATTTCATCGAATGCAGCAACGATTGGAATGGACCCACCACCACGTGTAAAGGCAGTTGGAACATTATAAATACGCTCATAGGAACGACCGGCTGCTTGAATTAATGGGTGATCGAACGGTGTTAAGAATGGAGCCCCTTTATCGAATTCGGAAACAGTAACTTCAACACCTTTTGGTTTGTGCTTTTCAATATGTGCCTTCAGTAAAGCAACGATTTCATTTGGATCTTGGTCTGGTACTAAGCGGCAAGTAATTTTTGCACCAGCTTCTGCAGGAAGTACCGTCTTGATTCCTTCTCCGGAGAATCCGCCAAATACACCGTTGACTTCTAAAGTTGGGCGGGCCCAAGTTTGCTCAAGGTAAGAGTATCCTTCTTCGCCGAATAATTCATTGACACCTACTTCTTGTTTCAGTGACTCTTCGTCAAAATTCAGCTCACGGTACGCTTGACGCTCTTCATCAGATAATGGAAGCACTTTGTCATAGAAGCCTTCAACCTGAATTGTTCCATGCTCGTCACGGAATGAAGCCAGAATTTCAGTTAATGCATGGATAGCATTTTGGACACCACCACCGTAAAGGCCGGAGTGAAGGTCACCTTTTGCTCCACGCACATCAATCTGAACTCCAGTAAGTCCACGTAAACCGTAGCATACAGCAGGTTTTCCTGGCGCATAAAGACCAGTATCAGAAATTAAAATTAAGTCTGCTGCAAGCTTTGCTTTATGTTCTTCTACATAGGCAGGTAGGTTAGGACTGCCGATTTCTTCTTCGCCCTCATAAATGAATTTCACGTTTACAGGAAGGGTATCTTCTGTTGCAAATAACGCTTCAATCATTTTTAAATGCATGAATACCTGACCTTTATCATCAGAAGCACCGCGAGCAAAAAGTTTGTTGTCGCGAATTACAGGGTTGAAAGGTTCCGATTCCCAAAGGTGAAGAGGATCCACGGGTTGTACGTCGTAATGACCGTAGAATAAAATAGTAGGTTTGCCTTCTGCATGCAGCCATTCCCCGTAAACAACTGGGTGACCAGCAGTTTGATCTACAGATACGTTTTCAATATTTAACTTTTCAAGCTTGTCCGCTAACCACTTAGCGGCACTTTGAATATCTTCTTTGTGTTCTGATAGAGAACTAATACTTGGAATACGAAGAAACTCACTCAGTTCCTCTAAATGCTTCTCCCGATTTTCTGTAAAATAAGCATCTAAACTTTGCAATTGACTCAACATAAACCCTCATTTCAAATTTAAAATTAAACAGTAGAAACAGTATAGCACATTAGTGGAATTGTTTGGGTACCAGGTGCACGTACAATTTAGAAACAATTCTTAAAATTCTAAATAGTGTAGGTGCCAGGTCCGCAAACGATTCTGACAATTTTGGATATTTTTGTTACTTGGACCTTACAGGAATGTAATGTAATTGAAAGCAAATGCGATAGAGTGTAATACAATTTTTTGGGAAAATGTATACAGAAGCAAGTTCGATTTTATTGGAGGAAATAACTCATGATTAAATGTTTGAATGGAATTTACGAAGAATATCATCGTTATATATATCATTTATGTTTAAAACTTACTCGCAACACAGCCGAGGCTGAGGATTTAATGCAAGAAGTGTGGGTCAAAGTTGTGCGCAATGAAGCACAGGTAGAGAAGGTTGACCACGTAAAAGCATGGCTTACTACTATTACAATGAATACATTCCGCGACCGCTATCGCAAGAATGTAAGAAGAAGCAAGTATATGATGAGTCAACCTGAAACATTAGACGTACCGATTTTAGATTTGGTTCCCAATAATGATATTTCTACAGAAGAAAAAGTAGAAAAAGAGGTTGTAACGAAAATCGTTCAAGAAAAAATGCAGGAATTAGACGGAATCTATCAAAAAACTTTATGGTATTTCTATGTTGATCAATATTCATTAGCTGAAATTTCAACATTGATGAAGGTATCGATTGGCACGGTAAAATCTCGTTTATTCCGAGCAAAAGCTAGATTAAAAGAAATCTTGTTATCAGATTCATCGCTGCAGGATGTT
>DAMDNS010000505.1:0-2300 GCA_032083605.1 Ureibacillus sp. | reverse complement strand
ATGGCACTACAAAAAAGGGAAGCCATCATAGCTTCCCTTTTTTCTATAAGCCCCCAAGATAGGCTGCTTTTACTTGTTCACTTTCTTGCAGTTCTTTGGCAGTACCGGAAAGAACAATTTTCCCTGTTTCAATTACGTAAGCGCGGTTGGCGATAGATAATGCCATATGTGCATTTTGCTCTACTAATAAAACAGTCGTTCCCTGCTCATTCACCATTTTGATAATCTCAAAGATTTGCTTGACGATTAATGGCGCCAGTCCCATTGATGGTTCATCCAATAATAATAGCTTTGGTTTTGCCATCAAAGCACGTCCCATAGCCAGCATTTGCTGCTCTCCACCCGACAATGTACCAGAAGCTTGTTTACGGCGTTCCCCTAAAATCGGGAATAGCTCATATACTTTCGCAATGTCCTTTTTAATTTCCTCACGATCATTTCGTAAAAACGCGCCTAATTCCAGATTTTCCTCGACGGACATAGTGGAGAATACACGTCGACCCTCAGGAACATGAGAAATGCCATTTTTCACAATAGCTTGTGCAGGTTTCCCGCCAATTTGTTTTGTTTGATATTCTACATTGCCTTTTTTCGGTTTTAAAAGACCGGACAACGTTTTTAAAAGCGTTGATTTTCCAGCACCATTTGCCCCGATTAGTGTAACAATCTCACCTTCATTTACTTCCAAGGAGACATCTTTTAATGCATGAATGTTTCCGTAAAATACATCGATGCTATTGACCTTTAGCATTAATCAGTCACCTCCTCACCAAGATAAGCCTCAATTACCTTTGGATTATTGCGAATTTCTTCCGGCGTTCCATCGGCAATCAATTGACCATGGTCAAGCACATAGATTCGCTCGCAAATCCCCATAACCAAATGCATATCATGCTCGATTAATAAAATTGTCAGATTGAATTCCTTACGAATAAACGCAATCAATTCCATTAGATCATGTGTCTCTTGCGGGTTCATACCTGCAGCTGGTTCATCCAGCAATAACAACTCCGGTTTTGCAGCCAATGCACGTGCGATTTCTAAACGGCGCTGCATTCCGTAGGGTAAATTTTTTGCTATTTCATCTTTGTATACATCAAGCCCAAAGATCTTTAAAAATTCAATCGATTCCTGCTCCATTTTGGCCTCACCGCTAAAGTGGCTTGGCAAACGGAAGATTGAAGAAAGTATCGAATGCTTTGCGATATTATGGTTGGCAACCTTAACATTATCTAAAACCGATAGATCTTTGAATAAACGGATGTTCTGGAAGGTACGGCTCATCCCAAGCTTAGTTACCTGATATGGCTTAAGGCCCTTCAGATTTTTCCCATCAAAGGAAATGGTACCAACAGTCGGTTGATAAACGCCTGTAATCATATTGAAGGTAGTTGTTTTTCCGGCACCATTCGGTCCGATCAGCCCAACCAATTCACCTTTGTTTAAGTACATGTTTACATTTTGAACTGCCTTTAAGCCTCCAAATTGGATGCCGACATTTTCTGCATTTAGGAGAAGGTTACCTGTCATTTTTGACTACCTCCTTTTTTGCCAAATTTAAATAATGAGGTAATTTCCTTTGTCCCCATTAAGCCTGTTGGGCGGTAAAGCATGACAATAATTAAGACAAGAGAATAAATAATCATGCGTGTTTCCGGATATTTTGCTAAATACGTAGAAACAATAGTTAAAAAGATTGCAGCAATTGCAGAGCCTGAAAGACTTCCTAAACCTCCTAAAACCACATAGATTAAAATATCGAAGGATTTTAAGAAGTTGAAAGTCGTCGGTTGAATAATGAAGAAGTTATGCGCATAGATTCCTCCTGCAAGACCTGCAAAAAGTGAACCAATTGCAAACGCAACAACCTTATAATAAGTTGTATTAATCCCCATGGCATCCGCAGCAATTTCATCTTCACGAATGGAAATCGCCCCACGACCATGTCTTGAATTCGTAAAGTTAGCGATAACGATAATTGTCACTACAACTCCTGCGAAAGCATAAGTCCATGTCGTCATATTCATGACTACCATACCAGCTGCCCCACCAACATAGTCCACGTTCAAGAAGATAATGCGAATAATTTCAGCAAATCCTAGAGTAGCAATCGCTAAGTAATCCCCTTTTAGACGTAAAGTGGGAATTCCGACAAGCAAACCAGCCAAGGCTGCTACTACGGCCCCAATTATTAATGCTACAGGAAGCGGTAATCCCAATTTCATTGTTGCAATGGCACTGAAATATGCCCCCACTGCCATAAATCCAGCATGCCCGATTGAGAATTGCCCCGTTACTCC
>DAMDNS010000504.1:0-2305 GCA_032083605.1 Ureibacillus sp. | reverse complement strand
GAGAGTGCCCCTACCATAATTTGGGTTTCTCACTCGTGGGGTTTACCTCGTTCCACCTTTATTGTTTCCAATAAAGCTCCGTCACTGTGGCACTTTCAGGAAGTGTCAACCATATCGAAACCGACTTAGGTCAACTTTTCCGCCGTCAAGGCATTGCCTTGCCTTACCTTATTTTTTCAGTAAGCACGAACACTACGGTCATCTCAGAGCCGTGTGAGCATGGACTTTCCTCTACAATAAAATTGCAGCGATTACTTGAATTTGACTACGATAGATATTACTATACTAAAAAATCATCAAAATAACAACAATCTATGTTGAATTGGCAAAAATTCGTCATATTTAAAATAATTCCTTGCCTCTGGTCAAAAGAAGAGGCTATTCAAATAATTTGCTGCCAAAAACGTGCTTTTCTAAATTTGATAGACGTTTTAAAATATCGAAATTAGTATTTCCCGCAGCTGGAGCAGTAACCTGTGGTCGTCTTGTTGCGCTATTTTCTAGCTCTTCTTTTAATTGCTTATTTTCAGCACGAAGTTCTTCGACAATTTTCTCGAATGTATCATAATCTTCCATAATTTGATCTAAAAATTGATCTACTTGGTCAACACTGTAACCTTTCATCACCTTTTTAAATTCTTTCTCTAAAATGATTTTTGAATTTAGTTTAATTTCCATTCACATCGTCCTTCCATCCCATACAGTACATATTTCGATTATATCATATGAATGTTGCAAAAGGGATTGAAAGTAACTAATTTTAGAAAACTTGGCTGATCCTTTATGGAGATACAGGATGACCCAATTGTCTTTTTGTAAATAATAGAGGAAAAATCCATCGTATTTACAATATATAACCCGCACTTTCTATGACCAAAATCGACACAAATCCAATTTCTTGTCAAATAATGCGCTTGCCTGGGAAATTATTTTTTAAATTTTCTGGAAATATGACATTTCCCAAGCTCTCCTTTAAGTGGGGGGTTATTTTTTAATTAGCTTCATTTCAATCCTATGGAGTCTTTTTAACCAATTGCCATATTGCTTATCAGCTTGCTCTTTTTTCATGAAAAGATTGCTTTCTATCAGCTTAATACCTTGGTTTGTATAGTACAATGCTTTTTCATAGTCTTTTAATTGATGTTCATAAACAATTGCCAGCTGCTCTAATGCTTTAAGTTTTTCTCTATTACCAATAAATAATAAGGCTTTATCGAAAGAATTTACCGCTTCCTCATAAAATCCCTTTCGTTTTTGCTGGAGCGCTAAATAATAGTTAGCTAACCCTGAATTCGCCTGATCATAGTTATCTGTTACCGTCTGCAGCACTTGCTCGCTTTGCTCCGAGTCCTTTAGATCTCCAAACCATTTCCCAATGTTTGTATAGGTGGTAGCCGATTCGTAGAGTTCCTGCTCAAGCAATAGATTCGTAGAGTGGATATAGAGAGTAATCAGGGATAATAAATCCCATTCATTATGATGGAGTACTTTCATAAGCGCCTCTGGATTTCCGCTCTTAATCGCATCTGTATAAATGATGGGTGCTAAAAAGCCTGGAATATCGCCCTGTCTCTGGAAGCCGAGCTTTTCTTCTTCAACTTTTGTTAATTTCATTCTTTCCAAATTATTTTTCCATATTCGTTTTGAGCTATGTAATAAATCAATTTGTTTTTGTGAACGTAATTTCGGCAAAATGTGTTGATTTAAAGTCCATCTTGTTTCCAATTGCGGCCAATCGAAGCTTTTCCCATTATAGGTAACAACCGTTTTGGATTGCTGCCAAAATTTTGATTCAAATAGAAAGGCAGCTTCGTTTGCTGGATCCGCCAGCACATATTGAGTTAAAACAAAGGAATCCTCCAGCGCATCTAATAAACCTATTAAGAAAATATTTGTACCAACACCCTTTAACCCAGTTGTTTCTGTATCGAAAAATACGATTGATTCGTCAAAATTCATGGCATATGGATGCTGAATGGAAGTATTTTGCCACTTTTCTATTGCATCATATAGCGCGCCCAGCTGATAGGATCCATGCTGATAATCCAGTGAATAGGTCACTTCTCTCTTAAATAGAACTCCAAAATCATTTTCTACTAGTGAAAGTCCTGCACTTTCCCAGTCCTTAATATAGGAAGGTTTTTCTGGTCGTTGGAAGGCAGGCTTTTCTTTCGGTTGCTCCTTCTTTTTTCCGAGCTTTTGTTTTAGTTGCAGCATTTTATTTTCATACGACATGGGGATCACCCTATTTCATTCATTAAAATTGAAATTATTTTGAGCACTTTTGTCTTGCTTTCATTTAAAC
>DAMDNS010000503.1:0-2334 GCA_032083605.1 Ureibacillus sp. | reverse complement strand
ATGCGATTGATTCGATGTTTGCTTGCTGACGTTTTTTCTCTGCTAAAATACCTTCTAGTACCGCTTTATCTTGTGCTGCAATTTTTTCATATGCCATTGTCTAAATCCCCCTAAAATTCTTTCATTTTGTTATTAATGAAAAATCCTATTTTCGGATTTTTATCCCAAATTCATATTACCTTTTCTAACTTCTCTGATACCGCGTATATGTGTGAGCTATTCAACAGTTCTGATGTACACTGCTCTTTCCCCACCGATTAGTTTCGGACGAGTTTTTGCAATCGTAACAATAGCTTCCCCAATTTGACGAATCGACGTCCTTACCGGAATTACCACTTCTTTCAGATGCATCCCAATGATCGTTTGACCAATATCAATGCCAGCGTGCGCACGGACATGTTCCACGACAACCGGATTCTCCATTTTAGCGTAGGCATGGGCAGACATTGAACCCCCTGCATGTTTGACAGGAACAACCGTTACCGGTTCCAATGAATACATTTGCGCTGCTTCTGCTTCCATTGTTAATGCGCGGTTGATATGCTCGCAGCCTTGGAAAGCTAAATAAAGATTATGCTTCTTGGCAAATTTCGAAAACTCTTCAAACAAAATTTCCGCAATCTCGATAGCACCTGAAGTTCCAATTCGAGAGCCGGCAATTTCTGATGTAGAGCAGCCGATGACGAAGAGCTGTTTTGGGGCAAAACTTACTTGTTGTTCTAATTCATTTAGCAACTGCGACAATTGTGATTGTACTTGTTGTAATGAAGTCATCGTCAATTACCCTTCAAGCTCAGTGATTTTTTCAATTCGGCGTGTATGGCGACCACCTTCAAACTCAGTACCTAACCAAGCTTTTACGATTTCCAGTGCAAGACCAGGTCCGATTACACGTTCACCCATCGCTAAAATATTTGAATCGTTGTGGCAGCGAGTTGCTTTTGCACTGAAGACATCATGAACAAGTGCACAACGAATACCTTTAACTTTATTTGCAGCAATTGACATACCGATGCCAGTTCCGCAAATCAAAATTCCGCGGTCAAATTCACCGCTAGCCACTCCATCTGCTACAGGCTTTGCATAATCTGGATAATCAACAGAGTCGCTTGATTGTGGACCAAAATCCTGATAGCTAATGTTTTGTTCATCTAATAGTGACAGGATTTCTTTTCGTAAGTTATTGCCACCGTGGTCTGAAGAAATTGCAATTTTCACTACGTTACCTCCTAGTGTGTATTGTCATGAACAGTTTACCACTAATTGCGAATAATTTACACGTATTTTGCAAAGATTCTCATAATCTTTTGCCCAAATTACGAATATTAACGTTCATAAAGTTAATTTCGTTCATATTTAAAGGCGAAATATGTGTGTATACCGTTTAATAATTCGTGTTTGGAAATATGGACCTGGTCCTCACACAATTCTGAATCTTTTATGGACCAGGTCCCCACACAATTCTCGCACAATTTTCGACGAAAAAAATCCTCATGCGCACGGGGCATGAGGATTTGGGTTTAGTTTGAGCGGTCGAATTGTTGAATCATTTTGTAGAGTTGTTCGGATTGACGTTTTAGATCCTTGGATAGGGTTTCAACTTGTTCGATTGCGTAAGCTTGTTCTTCTGTTGAGCCTCGAACTTCCTGGGCTCCCGCTGAAGTTTGCTCAGCGATGGCTGCAACTTCCTGGGATTGGCGTGCTGTTGTTTCGATGTTCACCATTTGTTTTTCAACCAATTTGGAAATTGTTACAACTGCATCAGCCATTTCACGTACACTTGAAGCCATTCCTTCTACAGTTTCCGTTGTTTCAGAAACCTTCGAAGATTCCTTTACAGCAAAGCTTACTTGTTCATTCATTTGTTTTACAACAATCGTTACGTTTTCTTGCATTGTCTGGATTAGACTTGTGATGCCTTGTACGGCTTTTGCACTTTCATCCGCTAAGCTGCGCACTTCTTCTGCCACGACTGCAAAGCCTTTTCCATGTTCGCCAGCACGTGCCGCTTCGATCGAGGCATTTAAAGCTAGAAGGTTTGTTTGCGCTGCAATATCCCCTACTAACCCAATGATACGCTCAATTTGCTCTGCATTCTTTTCAAGCTGATGAATATTGCCAAGGGCTTTTTCATTACCCTGTGCAATTTGTTGAATACTTGTAACTAATCCTTGAATGGAATTTGTTGTAGTTGCCAAGTTTTGAATAATTACTTTCGATTGGTTAGCTGAATTTAATGCACGCTCATTTACTTCCGATGCCAATAAACGAACATCTTCAATTGCTTCCGCAGTATCCTGAACAGCAACAGCTGAGCCTTCTGCACCTAAAGAG
>DAMDNS010000502.1:0-2347 GCA_032083605.1 Ureibacillus sp. | reverse complement strand
TTGAATGAAAATAGCAAAACTGGTTGCAGCAAGCAACCCGTAAACCCATCCTTGCCATGGAATTGTAGAAAGATCTGTATCTAACACACCCGCAGCTAAAATCGTTCCACCGAATAAAAACAGAAGTGAAAAGGCTTCATAACGGTTCGGCAACCTTTTGTGAATGATACAATCAATCAATAAGCCAATCCAAGTGAATTGGAAAAATAGAACAACTCCCAGTGAAGCGGTTACATAATTTAAGGCAAGTCCATAAATCATCCCTGTATTAGCAGTTAAAGCCCCCGCTGCCAAAATGGTAATAACACCTGATTTATTTAATTTCGGTATCGACTTTCTTGTAAAAAGGAATAAAATAAGAGCCAATACAAATCCTACTAAATATTGGCTGGTTACGGCTTCATTTGTCGTGAATCCGTGATTCATCGCCACTTTGATAATGGTCGATAAGATGCCATAGCTGCTTGAAGCTATAACGATAAGCAATGGATATAAAAGTTGTAATTTCATGATGTATAACCTGCATTTCTAATTAATTGTTTTGACCATATGAAAAAATGGTTCATCGATAATCGTCCAGGGTTCTGTCACAACATAGCCTAGACGCTCATATAATTTTTTGGCTTTGTCCTTTTGTGTTTCCACATTTAAAGCGATTTTTGTAAAACCATGGGAGCTAGCCACTTCTTCTGCAAAGTGTAAAAGGGCTGTCCCTAAACCTTGACCTCGGGCATCTTTATGTACACAGATGGTATCTACATAAAATTCATCGGGATAAGCTTCCATATCTATTGTAGAGATTGGTGCGTTTTTTTGTTCCAGCCAATGTTGTAAGCGAGCATCTAATTCGGCACCTTCTTTTCCGTTGTATAAGACTAGTATGCCTAAAATGTCCTTCGTTACTTCATTTTCTGCAACATAGGTATACAAGTAAGAATGACGATTGTCAGTTCTGCAAAAAAGCACCTCAAGACACGCAATGACTTTTGACTCTTCTGTTTCGCCAGTTAACCGGTTGGCGATATCCCCAATCGCGTCATAAATGAGTGGGGCTGTTTTAGGGGCATCCTCTAATATAGCTTTTCTTATGTAAAATGTCATGAGTATTCTTTCCTTTCGCAAAAATTATAACAAATTAATGAAGGAAGATATGTCCTTTTGCCTGTCTGAATAGTTTTAAATTTTAAGATTCCGTTAATTTTATGTTACGCTCAAATTAAGTAAATATCCGGAGGTCTAACAACTCATGAGTGAGTCAAATAAAGATTTCGTATTAGTATACGGAGACGCTTTTGTTGATTATATAGCCAATGATAGAACCAATACATCGTTTACGACATTTCTTGGTGGGGCAACAGTAAATGTAGCAGCCGGAATTAGTCGCATCGGAGCTCCCTCATCTTTAATAACTATTACTGGTGACGATGAGACTTCAAAATTTGTTCGTGATGAATTAAATCAAGAAGGTGTAAATATGGATTACGCCATCATTACACCGGAAAAACGTGTCAGTGGCGTTTACGTTCACCTAACAGAAGAATGTGAGCGCATCTTCAAGGACTACGTTGACGAAGCACCTGATTTACAAGTAACAGCTGAGCAATTAAATGAAGAGGCGTTTAAACGAGCTTCAGTATTTAATGTGTGTTCTGGAACAATGTTTCATCCGATAGCTCTTGAAACAACTCGCAAAAGTGTAGAAATGGCGAAGGATAAAGGAGTCATCATTGCCATCGATGCCAATATTCGCCCACTACGCTGGAGTAGTGAAGAATTCTGTCGTGAAACAATCACATCATTTTTCGAAGATGCCCATATTTTAAAATTAACGGACGAAGAACTCTTCTTCCTAACAGAAACTACTAGTATACAAGAAGGTATTGAAAAGTTAAATCAATATTTAGTACCGATTGTACTTATAACAGTAGGAGCAGATGGGGCTTATGCGGTATTAAACGGTGAAGTAATCCACGTTCCAACTGACAAAGTAGAAGCAGTCGACACTACTGGCGCAGGTGACGCGTTCATGGCAGGGGTCCTACGTTTTGTACACTTTTATGGCTTACCAACAACTCATGAAGAATTGGTGCAATGTGTAAGCTTCGGTAACCGCCTAGGTGCATTCGCAGCAACAAAGCCAGGTGCTTTAACAGCTTTACCACACTATGATGAAATAAAAGAATGGCTTTAAAAATACAACCGACAGCGAAGTAGAATGCTGTCGGTTTTTAATTTGGGTTGAGCTAAGAGAGTGTTTAATGGAAGATGGCAGGGTTAAAAATCCTAGTAGCATGAAGCCCAACTCGAAAGCAAATCTCGAAGGAAAAGTGCATCATCGGCTAAATGA
>DAMDNS010000501.1:0-2357 GCA_032083605.1 Ureibacillus sp. | reverse complement strand
CAAGCTAATCAAAAGAGAATAACCTTCAAAAAAAACTAAACAAAGTACTAAAAAAATTGCCTAAGAATTTTAGGCAATTTTTTCATTTTCATACTTAATCATTATTAATCTTCAAAAGTTGTGCATTAATTGCACAAATAATAGTGCTTAATGACATAACTGCCGCTCCAATTGCTGGTGTAATGACGACTCCACCGCTATAGAGTACACCTGCAGCAAGTGGGATTGCGATGATATTATATCCAGCAGCCCAGCCTAGATTTTGAACCATTTTTCTGTGACTAGCTTTGGAAAGTTTTAAAGTACTAAGGATATCAACTGGATTACTATTAACTAAGACAACATCCGCAGTTTCAATGGCAACGTCTGTTCCAGCCCCAATAGCAATGCCTAAGTCTGCTTCCGCTAACGCTGGTGCATCATTCACACCATCTCCAACCATGGCTACTTTCTTTCCACCTTCTTTTAAAGCTTTTACATTATTTGATTTTTCATGAGGTAATACTTCAGCAATCACTTGTGTCATCCCAAGCTTTTTACCCACATAATTTGCTACTCGATTGTTATCACCCGTCATCATAACGGTTTCTATCCCTAAATCATTTAACTCTTTTATCACTTTATAGGAAGACTCCCGAATAATATCAGCTAATGCAATCATGCCTTGTAATACATTATCATTTAATACAAAAATGACAGTTTTACCTTCTTGTACGAGTTTTTCATATGTTTTTTCATCAAACAAAATCTTATTTTCTCTTAACACACCTGGACTTACTATCGCAATTTCAGAACCGTTTACTTTTGCGATTAGACCTTTCCCTGTCAAGTTTTGATAGTCTGTAACATCGTAAAAAGTTAGATTACGTTTCTTTCCTTCATTTACAATCCCCTTAGCTATTGGGTGTTCGGACTGTGTTTCAACAGAATACGCAAGTTTTAATAATTCTTCTTCACTAACCCCATTCTTAGGATGAATATCAGTTACACCGAAATTTCCTTCTGTTAAAGTACCTGTTTTATCGAATACAATACGGTTGATTTTAAAAGCACTTTCAAAAGAAGTACGATTACGTATCAATAAGCCATTCTTAGCTGCAATAGAGGTCGACCTAGATGTGACTAGTGGCGTAGCTAATCCAAGTGCGTGTGGACAAGCAATAATTAATACAGTAACCATTCTCTCTAATGCAAAGTCAAAATCACCTGTAACCCACCAATATGCTAGTGTAATAACACCTGCAACGATAGCAACATAAAATAACCATTTCGCAGCAGTATCTGCAAACCCCTGAGCTTTTGACTTTGTTTTCTCTGCATCACTTACTAATTGGATGACTTGAGCAAGATAAGTGTCGCTACCAGTTTTAGTTACATTTACTTTTAACACGCCATCGCCATTAATAGCTCCACCGATAGCCTCCATTCCGGTCGTTTTTTCTACAGGAACGGATTCTCCAGTTAACATCGATTCGTCTACTGTTGAATGTCCTTCAAAAATAATTCCATCTAGAGGAACCTTTTCACCCGGTTTTATCAAAATTTGATCACCTGGTTTTAAATCTTCTACAGAAACTTCTACAATATTTCCAGATGCATCAATTTTATGAGCTTCTTTTGGCATTAACTTTATTAACTCTTCTAATGCTTTTGATGCTCCCATGATGGATTTCATTTCAATCCAGTGACCTAAAAGCATAATAACTATTAAAGTAGCTAATTCAAAGTAGAAGTCGCTCCCCTCAATAAAGAAGGCAGTCAAGGTACTATAGATATAAGCAGTGACTATAGCAAGTGTAATTAATAACATCATACCTGGTGCTCGTTCTTTTATTTCACTCCATGCGCCAAAAAGGAATGGCTTTCCTCCATAAAAAAAGACAATTGTAGATAATAAGAATAATAAGAATGTATCACCAGGGAAGTCCACATGATACCCAAATAACGCTTGGATCATCATCGATAAATAAGATATTGGAATTGTTAATACGAACGATACCCAGAACCGCTTTTTGAAATCTCCAATCGAGTGACCGTGATGCTTATCATGTCCTCCTTCATGGTGTCCATAGTGCGTATGGCTGTGGTGTGCATGTTGATTGTGCTGGTTATGATTATGTTCATGATTAATATGATTGCTATGCTCATTCTCGTGATGTGTGTGCCTCTCATTTACATTTTGACCATGATGTTCATTTTCCTCATGTTTTTGTTGAGAGTGATGGCCATGATGATGTTGATTATGGTTCTGATTCTTTTTATCTTTTGACTCCATCTTCCTTACTCCTTTCCATAAAGAATTTGAAATATTAGTTTAAAGTGGATTTATTCCATCTATACAATAGCTAATACTATTA
>DAMDNS010000500.1:0-2359 GCA_032083605.1 Ureibacillus sp. | reverse complement strand
TTATATAACAACAATATTATTTTTATAAAATTATATAACAGTTTATTGAGATAATTTTCCAATTGTGATTAGTATATTATAGTTATATGATGAATAAAAGAGAAAGATTGTACCGGAGTGAGCAAAATGCCAATATTCTTAGTAGAAAACGATATTACCAAATTGAAAGTAGACGCGATAGTCAATGCTGCCAATTCATCGTTGCAAACGGGTGAGGTAGTTTGCGAAACGATTTTTCGTGCCGCAGGAGAAAAACAATTACAAGCAGCTTGTAATGTACTCGGCCATTGCACAGTAGGAAAAAGTGTTATTGCAGATGGCTTCAACCTACCAGCTACCTAAATAATTAACGCAGTTGGCCCAATCTGGAAAGGTGGAGGGTATGAAGAAGCTGATCTTCTTGCTTCTTGCTACAAGGCATCACTTCAGCTAGCCATCGAAAATAACTGCACTTCGATTGCATTTCCGCTAATTTCTAACAGAATTAATGGATATCCAAAACATCATGTCATGCAAATTGCAGTTTCAACTATTAATGAGGTTTTAAGCGTTCACGAAATTGATGTAACCATTGTGGTATTGGACAAACAGTCAGTTCAAATAAGTGAAACCCTTTTCAATTCCGTATATCAATATATTGATGCCCATCTAGAAGAGCGATGTTTTTCTTATGAAAATTTTAGTGATATAAGGTCTATCGAAGCAGAAATAAAAGATGAAGAAAACATTTTGCAAAGCTATTCTTCATTAGAAGACTTAATTAATCAATTAGAAGAATCTTTATCACAAAATTACTTCGTTTAATTGATGAAAAAGGGAAAAACGATGTGGAAACCTATAAAAAAGCGAAAGTGGACCGCCGGCTGTTTTCGAAAATTCGAACGAGCCCCAATTATACACCCAAGAAAAAAACAATGGGGACACAACTGAATTTCTCAGCCCTATCCGAAACCGAAAAGAAGGTATCATCAACTCAGCCTGGAAACAGGAAATCAAAGAAGATTATAATAACCGAAAATAGGGGATTGCACTTGTTTATCCTGTTGTGAAAGCGGGTTTAATGAAGAGAGCTTCGATTGTATGGGACACCTTTCTGATTCTATGGGGCACATTTTTAAATCTATGGGACTGTTTTAAGTTTCTATGGGACACATTCAAAATTCTATAGGACATTTTCAATTTTATCGGTCTTCTTTCTAAATTACCTGAAGAAGCTCGCAGTTAATCGGATACAATTTCAAAATTACCGGACAGATTGAACAGTAAATCCGATTCATTTCAGACCCATGCCATCTCAGCAATCACCAGCGAAAAAATTATAAAAGAAAAAGCTAGAATGAGCAGCAAAATCCGCTCTTTCTAGCTATCTTTCATTTCGTCACGTTAGGCTACGAATGGCTTCTTCATTTTGATTAGCCCGTAGATATAATAGAAGAGACTTCCAGTGATGAATGTTAGGACGATGAATAGGATGGATGTTCCAGATTCCCCAGTCCAGCGGAAGTACAATCTGTACATAAAGTATATGCCTAAAACGAGCATCGCGATGGAAGCTAAAATTCCAATGAAAGGGATGATCGATAATATTCCTAACCCGATGTAAATCAGTAAAAATTTCAGCGCTTCTTTTTTTATTTCCTCAATTGTTGTTTTTGTTGAACCAAGTGCAAATAAGGCATAGACGTTCAATAGGGGAATCCATGACCAGAAAGCAATTTCCTCCAAGCCATTAGTTTTCGTTGTGTAATAGTAGATGAGAGCAGTAATAACGTAACTTACCACAACAAAAGCCAATGCGATGAGCAAAAACGCAAAGAATAAACCTCCATAAAAAACATCATAGTCATTTGTATAAGAATAGCTAGACAATCCGACAACCTCTCCTTTTCCCAAAATACTTTATACTATATGTAATAAAAATACCATTTAATCAAAAAAATGTCAGTGAAATTTTGATTTTACAAAAAACATACATTTGACCGACCACTTTTTGTCGAATCAATAATTATTATATGCAGTAAGCGCGAAAGTATCATGTCAATTCTAGTCGAAGCCCTAAATATAAGGCTCCAAGCAATTTTCAAATGACCGCATATTTAATCGAAAATTCATTTCTATCAACCTTAAACACTTTACAAAAGATATCTTTACTGTCTAATCGTAAATATCCTTTTGCCAATCTAGGAAAACAATCCTATCTTTCTAGTATTCTGCCAAAATAGTCTAAAAGTATGTTATATTCTAGTTACCTTAACATATTTCTACATATTGGAGTGAATTAAATTGGCAAAAAAACTAGGAATGATTGTGATTGCATTCATTCTCCTGCAGTTCTCTATCAATCTTCAAGTCGCATCAG
>DAMDNS010000499.1:0-2363 GCA_032083605.1 Ureibacillus sp. | reverse complement strand
ATATACCACAATCACACCAAATTATTGGGCAAGTATTCTTGGGAATTGGTTGAATCGATTAAATTAATATCTTATAGGATTTATAAAATGTAAATAATGAAAACGTGTTAACTATATTCTATTTGTTTTCTACGCCGTATGAAACGAATGGAGCGTCTTTCTTATAGGGCGCGTTTACAGGGGTGGGTTTCCTTCAATACAAATAAAAAAGACGACCCAAATTCGCGGTCGTCTTGGTACTTTATTTCGTTTTTAACAGTCTTGGTGCTGATGTGAAGATGAATGCACCGATAATGGCTGTTAGGATAATGGCTGGAATCATGTAGGAACCATTGTAAATGATTGTGTATAGCCACACATTTTGGTCGCCTGCGTATTCACTAAAGAAGACTGCACCAGCCAATGCATGTGCTGCGTAACGCAATAATCCGCCTACTACTATTCCTAAGGTAATATAGAGTGCCATTTTTTTCTTCTTTACTTCGTCGGCTGCTTGAAGAATTTGTTTGCGGAATACACCTGCTAGCCCGACAGCTGAGAATGCAACAACATAGTCGAGTAACCCTTGTGCCCAGTGTAAAACATAGCCTCCAAAGAGGATTTGTAATACACCGATTAATAGTCCTGTGGTAACCCCTGCTAATAATCCCCAACGAACAGCGATGATGAGGATAGGCAGCATGACAAAGCTGATGGATCCGCCTTGAGCCCAAAGCGAAAATGAAATTTTGTCTAGCACCAGGCCGATGCCGGCAAAAATCGCAATCTCAACGAGCATTAATAGTTTTTTATTGTTCATAACAAGACTCCTCTCTTTTATCCAATTGGAACCTAAGAGAAGGATAGAAATCGCTAAAAATATAAACTCTAGTTTTCCCCCAAAAATAAAAAAATGACATCAGGACAGAGCCTGACGCCAATTGGAGTCGGTTTCTATCCACATCCCTACGCAAGTACTAACTTACAGGTTCATAGAGTTAGTGCAATAAGTGCACAATCTCAGCTGACTTCATCAGCTCCCCTTGTGGTAAATACATTTTGTTTTATTGTTAGAACATATCAATTGTATCAAAGTATATGTTTTTTTCAACTAGAATATGAATACTAACCCACAATATTGTCAATGACTTCCATATATAGTAATGTAAGAAATCGAGGTGAAAGCATGGAAAATCATAAAATCCTTTCCGCCCTTTGTTATGTTAGTTTATTATTTGCACCGTTTTTACTGCCTGCCATCGTTTATTTTGTCATAAAGGATACAGAGGTAAAGTATCATGCAAAACGTGCAATTCTATCCCATTCAATCCCGACAGTTCTTTCAATTCTTCTAGTCATTTTCGGGTTTATAGGCGTATTCTCTATGGACTATGAAAATACGAACAGATTCGTTATGATCATGTTTATTTTAATGGCCGTTTATTTTGTCATTACCCTTGCAGTGATTATTTGGAATCTAGTCCAGGCCTATCGAGTTTTCCGCGTAAGTTTCTAATTATGCTTTAAAGGGTATACAATTTTTAAAGCAAAGGAGTGCATTTTTTATGAAGCTAGGAAAAACCGTAAAAACAATAATGAAGGTCGCACCAATTGTATATCCCATAGTAAAGAAAATCATCGATAAGAAGAAATCAACGCGTACCGGCTATAAATTAAACGGCAGAGACTTTTAAAGGTCTCCGCCGTTTTTCATTTTAGGACTATAGATGTTTTACTATAGCCTTCTTTTAGTTTTTCAACTTGTAGAATGGCTGGCATTGCAGCTTTTAACTCTGACACATGGGATATAACCCCGATCATTCGTCCAGATTTTTGAAGATCTATCAAAGTGTCAATTGCTTTCATTAAAGATTCTTCATCCAAGGAACCGAAGCCTTCATCTATAAACATCGTATCGATTTTCACATTGCCTTGGAAGCTTTGGATGACATCGGCCATTCCCAATGCTAAACATAATGAAGCATTAAATTTCTCCCCACCAGAAAGGGATTTTACATCACGGGACTGACCAGTATACGTATCATAGACATCCAAGCTTAAACCACTTTGACGACCGTGAGACTCTTGTCTATCGGAGCATTGCAGGTAGTATTGACCGTTCGATAGATTTTTCAAGCGAATATTGGCAGCTTCCGTAATTTGCTCTAAATACCCCATTTGCACATATCGTTCAAAGGAGATTTTTTTGCTATTTTGACCGCGCAATAAATTATGCAGATCGATTATTTGGCTAGATATCTCTTCAAGCTTAAAGATTTGATCTGCCGCATGATCCAGCTTTTCAGAGAAATCAATTGCATTACGTTCACATTCTCTAGTGCGATTTAACGTTTGAAGTGTATTTTCATACTCTTGCTTTAATG
>DAMDNS010000498.1:0-2378 GCA_032083605.1 Ureibacillus sp. | reverse complement strand
TTTCATATTTAATAGAGTTATTACTTTCTGAATTTCATCATGTATTTTATTTTGCAGTTCTCCAGACAATGTACTTGGCCAAGCAGCTCCTATTGGAACAAATGGATTCAGTTTATATTTCGAAAAATAGGTATCTGCAAAACTTCTAAAAACCAGCTTTCCATCTACAGAAAAACCATCCCCCGAAATGTGATATCCATCTCTATCGATATATTCTTCAATAATAAATCGTTTTGATTTGGAAAAGCTTAATGCTTTCTCTACAAGCTCCGGAAGCTCATTAATCGAATCGAATTTAGTAACGCCTCTGCTGCCAGAAGAGTCAACCGGCTTAATCATTACAGGCTTTTTAAAAGAGTGGAAATCAGCTTCAGCTTCTTCTAATGAGGAATAGCCTTTTGATTTTGGTGAAGTCAAATTATTTTGCTGTTGGAATTCTCGGAACAGATCTTTATTAATCATCGTTTCAACAGAGAGGAATGGTTGTGATGGCAATCCTAATTTTTCAGCAACATACGCTACAGTTGAGGCTGCTAAATCAGACTCGTAACAAGTGATTCCATCTACATTCAAAGTTTTAGCTAACTCTAATACCCCTTCTTTGTCTATAATGCTGACCCTATAACATTCATGAGCAAAACGGTGACCAGGATTGTCTTCAAAAATATCACATGTAATAATATAATGACCCATTTCTATGGCCTTTTGTATCATTGGAATCTGGGTATTTGCCCCACCAAGTATCAACAGTTTTTTCATTCTACACCTCATTATAAAATTTGAATTTCCTTTGTATGTGCAGCAACAAAGCTTATATTGGTTGGTTTACCTCATCCTCCTAACCAGCGCCTATTTTTTCTTAGAAATTTTGACAAGCTAGGACTATATTGGTCAAGTAGCAGGATTATCTTTCTTTTTACATGCATCTCTTTATACAGCTGTTGATATTTTCCACTTTTGACTTCGTTTAATTTGCCCAGCTTTGCCAAATATAACATCTCATCGATTTGTTTACGTTTTTCAATAGAAGCCTCATACTGAGAATTTGTGTAGTGATTGAGTTCATCTAGCATTTTTATAAACCGGTCAAAAAGTTGAGTGTATACCTCGGCATTGGCAAGGGCTTTGCTAGTCCAAGATTCACTATCTCCTACTCTATAAGCAGACATATACTCAGCTAAATAGTAGACTGTGCCAGATAGGGCTAAGTAAATGACTAATGGATAGTCACTTACTGGAGACATTTCATAAAACTTGGGGAATGACCATGAAATTGGTTTGCGAAACAGCATCGAATTGGTAAGAAATAATCCTCCCCCACCTTCAATGACTTCCTCAACTGTAAAGATTTTGTCCATTTTACTAGGTCGGTTATATTGTTGAATCTTTTTGTCGAAGGCATTCACAACGTAACCTGCGTGAACACTCAAACTGCATTCCGGATGATCCTCCATATACCCTACTTGCTTTTGCAGTTTATATGGATCCATCCAGTAATCGTCGCCTTCACAAATGGCAACATATTTTCCCCTTACCCTGTTATAGTTATTGTGGTCTACTGCTATCCTTTTAGAATATTGGTTTTCAATTTGATAGATTGGTTTTATTAAATCTGGATATTCTTTTTCATATTCTCGAATAATCTCAGCTGTTCGATCAGTAGAAGCATCATCATGAATGAGAATCTCAAATTTAAAGGTTGTTTTTTGCATTAAGAAACTCTCAATTGCATCCGCAATATATTTTTCATGATTATATGTTGTGCAGCAAACACTAACTAATGGCTCTTGCACCAAATAACCTCCCAAGCAAATTGTGTTATAAGAATTGTTTATCTTTACAATTCAATAATTGATTTTAACCGTTTCATTTATAACCCCTGGAAAATTACCTATCCTCGCTTATATTAAATTTCAGAGACGAATGCCTAGCTTAGTATCTGGCTTTCTCTTAACCTTTTGGCTAGAATTTCTCTTAATAAGTCCTCAACTTGAGCTCCAAATTCTTCGTTCTCTAATGCAAACTCTACCGTTGTCCGAATGAAGCCTAGTTTTTCACCAACATCGTAGCGTTTTCCTTCGAAATCATAGGCAAATACTTTTTCGATTTCATTTAGTTTTTGGATGGCATCGGTTAACTGGATTTCTCCACCTGCCCCCAATTCTTGCATTTCCAAGAAATTAAAAATTTCTGGAGTTAAAATATATCGTCCGATAATCGCCAAATTGGATGGTGCAGTTCCTAGAGCGGGTTTTTCTACAAATCTATTAACCTGATATAATCTACCCTCACAGCCGAGTGGATCAATTATTCCATAGCGATTCGTTTCATGATCCGGTACGGTTTGAACACCGATTACAGAATTTCCAGTAGCCTGA
>DAMDNS010000497.1:0-2379 GCA_032083605.1 Ureibacillus sp. | reverse complement strand
TTCATGCTATTTTTTATGTTATTTTCTGATTAAGCGGAATTTTTCCGTTTATTTTTCGGATCAGGAGCTTAATCTGCATTCGCAGCCTATAAGAACCAACCTCATGATTCCTAAATGGACATATTCACTGAATATCCCCAATGAAAGACTAGATCCAGAAATCAAAAAAGTTATCCACTTCGCGAAATTTTATTATTTCCTTAGCAAAATTAGAGCCCGGCCTAAATAGGTCGGGCTGATGTTCTTATATAGGAGAACCACGTGGTAGATGATGCTACAGGCAACTTCGCCCTATCAGCATCTAATGCAAAATTCAAATACTTACCTACCAAAAAAGAGCCCACTTAAAAAATGGACCCTCTTCATTAGGCTTTCGTTTCGTCTTCTTCCTCAGATGTTTCTATTAAATGGACAACCCGGTTTAGCAAGTCCTGCATGATCAGGAAGGCCAATGCACCATTTCTTGTACATACTGCCTCCATTAAGCTCTTATGTCTTCCGATAACTTCTTCATGGACTTCAACAATGGGATCTTCCTTTTTTTGTTTTAATGATTTCATACTGGTTTGTCTGCTGCGTAGAAGCGCGTCATGCAAGGTTTTAATGAGGCTTAGCATTAATTCATTATGAGAAGCAATTAATATGCTCTTATGAAATTCATAGTCGGCAGCCACCCATTCTTCTTCATTCCCAATGGATGCCTCCAAGTTTTTATAGCACTCCCTGATTAACTTAATATCTTCATCGGTTGCTTTACTAGCGGCTAATTGAACAGCGGCTGGTTCAATGGCTAATCGTACTTCGGTTAGTTGAAGAAGAATATCTCTACTTACTTTTGACTGCGCGGCCCATGACAGGACATCTTGGTCCCACCATTGCCAATCGGCACGCTCTTTTACAACGGTCCCTATCTTAGTTGACGATTCGACAAGTCTACGTGCGGCTAATCCTTTTAACGCCTCCCTTACTACGGTACGGCTTACTCCTTTGATCTCGCTTATATCTTCTACCTTTGGTAAAATATCACCTGGCTGCAGCTGCCCTTGTACGATATCTTTTCCTAAATCATGCAGTATTTGTTCACTTAAATTTCGTGGTGCCATGCAATCATTCCTCTCACAAATACACTTATAATAAACTTCAAACTATTTTGAATATCGTTAAAATTTCTCTTAAATAATATTATCATAATATGAAATTAATTCGCTATGCGTACATTTACATTTTTTCATTTTCCTTGAATAGTATTTGCTCACTTTATAGTAAAGCCTTTGACAATAATAGAGCTGCTAATAACTTCAATCTTCGTAAATGCTTCATTTCATTTTTGGGTAAAAGAAAAGGAAAGCATCTAGGTCACCATGACACTTTCCTTTTCTCTTGATTCACTTTTTTCAGATAGATTAACAATTAACAAAGCGAGTTATACAAGCGCTCTATCAAAGTCAACTCCCCAGACAGAGAGACATTCCTCACTGCTCCATACTTTTGGTTTCTGTGGGAAGTCTTTGTGCCACGGTCTTGGTTCAAATACACCCAATTCTTTAATATAGATATCCGCATCAGTAAATAACTCAATACGGTTTCCTTCAGCATCTGGATGATAGCATGCGATATTGTGTCCAGCACCGTGGCGAGATGGGCCCCATTCAATCTTAATTTTCTTGAAACGCAGGAAGTCAAGTGTAGCAATAAGATGCGTATAATTTCTCATTTCAAATGCGATATGATGCAGACCCGCGCTATCTGATTTTGCAAAATTTAATACATGATGATCACGGTTACATGTCATAAATCCGAAGAAATCTTCAATCCAGTCTGTGTTGACAAAGCCAAGCTGCTCGTAGAATTTAATCTGGCGCTGCGGATTCGTCACACGCAAGGAAAGATGGCCAACCTTATTTGGAATGATGCCGGTCTCCTTGAATTTCGGGTTTTTTAATTCCATATGTGGATAGAGCTGGACAAGGAACCCTTCTGGATCTGTAAATTCTAGAAGCTTAGAAACTCCTGGTTTTGAATTAATCTTCAATTCTGTCACAATACCAAAATTGGATTTTAAGTATTCTGCTACTTCGATAATCGTGTTATCCGATTCATATTGAAGACCGAAACGATAAACACCCGAATCAACGTTAGGGTTAAGAACAATATTATGATGATCGCTGGAACTGCTAAAGTAAACGCTTCCATTATCATCCTCATCAATTGCTGTAAAGCCCATTACATCAGAGTAGTAAGTTGACATTGCATCCAAATCATTTACACCAAACTCAACAAAACCAAGC
Organism: Ureibacillus sp.; assembly: GCA_032083605.1. Classification (GTDB taxonomy): domain Bacteria; phylum Bacillota; class Bacilli; order Bacillales_A; family Planococcaceae; genus Ureibacillus. The sequence continues at coordinate 91 of DAMDNS010000497.1, read as the reverse complement.
TTGAAAATATTGATCATTGCTACACTCTCCCTACATAATAAATTCTTTATTGATAATATAATATTATTTATAGAATTTTCTGTCAAGTAAA
>DAMDNS010000496.1:0-2387 GCA_032083605.1 Ureibacillus sp. | reverse complement strand
AACTGCTCGATTGGGTTTTTCCAGTTAATTTTCGCTTTAGGGTAATTCATTTGAATTTCTTTCTCCAAATAGTGAAAATCATCCTTTGTTAACCCTTGAAGCTTCATCGTATCGTGAACCCAAACAAAGATGGAAACAACTTCAAATGCATTTTCCGTCGTTCCTAGATATTTTTCACCTTCAAAAAGGGCACCTTTATAAGAAATAAAAAAGTTTTTGCGCACATTTTTTACATCATCATAGAAATAATATTCTCCCTTTTCATAAGCTTCATCCAGTTTGCGCTTTGGATCTGTCAGGTATCGGACACTTTTATAAAATATGTAAACGACTAATACGATAATAAGCAAACGGAAAAGTAGAAGAGCCATGTCAAGTTCCCCCTTTAAAAACATTGTAAGTTCCTTTACGATTAAGAAGGACAAATGGTTTCATTTTTATTTAGAAATTGAGGGATTTTTTTATGGAATTTAAACAACTATTTAAAATGCAAAGTGAGTTAGATAATTTTATTGAAAAAACGCAAAATATTAATCGGGATGTCTTTAAAGAAAAAGGGCTGGCTTTAATGATCGAGTTAGCCGAGCTGGCAAATGAGACAAGATGCTTCAAATTTTGGAGTACGAAAGGACCTTCGGAACGAGAAGTAATTTTAGAAGAATTTGTAGATTCGATTCATTTTCTTCTCTCACTTGGAAACGCAAAAGGATTATCTCTAGATGGTTGGCCGGAAGTGAAGGATAAAGAGGATTTAACAAATTGGTTTTTACGTACACAGGAAGCTATTTTAACATTTATTCAAAATCCTTCTAGGCATAGTTATGAAATAGTGTGGCAATATTATGGGGTATTGGCTTTCAATTTGAATTTTACATTGGAGGATATTATCCAAGCTTATTTAGCAAAAAATGAAAAAAATTACGAAAGACAAAGAACAGGATATTAAAAAAATCTATTCGTAAATTTAAAGTCAAAAGAAATGCTAAAAATAAACGCCAAGATATTTCAATATCCGAAATAATAGAGGTATAATAAGGAAGAGATCATTTAGGAGGTCGTTAAATGGTGCAATTAGACGATACATTAAAAATGTTAAAAGAATTAACGGATGCAAATGGGATTCCGGGAAATGAAAGAGCTCCTCGCGCGGTAATGCGTAAATATATCGAGCCATTTGCTGATGAAATGGAGCAGGATAACTTAGGAAGCTTAATCGCCAAAAAAGTAGGCGATGAAAACGGCCCAAAAATCATGATCGCTGGCCACTTAGACGAAATAGGTTTTATGGTCACGCAAATCGATGAAAAAGGCTTTATAAAATTCCAGACTGTTGGCGGTTGGTGGAGCCATGTGATGCTTTCACAGCGTGTAACGATCACTACTCGCTCGGGAGAAGAGATTATTGGGGTAATCGGTTCAAAGCCGCCACATATTCTCCCTGCGGATCAGCGCAAAAAAGTAGTGGAAATGAAGGAGCTATTCATCGACATTGGTGCCTCTTCAAAAGAAGAAGTCGGGGAATGGGGAATTCGTCCTGGCGATATGATTACGCCATACTTCGAATTTAACGTTATGAAAAATGAAAAATTGCTATTAGCTAAAGCTTGGGATAACCGTATTGGCTGTGCGATTGCGATTGATGTTTTAAAAGCCTTAAAAGATACAAAGCATCCGAACATTGTTTATGGTGTAGGGAATGTCCAAGAGGAAGTAGGTCTTCGTGGAGCAAAAACAGCGACATTTAAAATTCAGCCGGATATCGGTTTTGCTGTCGATGTTGGTGTAGCAGGTGACACACCAGGTATTACACCTAAGGAATCTACATCAAAAATTGGCGATGGCCCTCAAATTATTATTTTTGATGCTTCAATGGTGGGGCATAAGGGGCTTCGCGACTTTGTAGTGGATGTGGCAGAAGAGCATAATATTCCATATCAATTTGATTCAACACCTGGTGGAGGAACTGATGCAGGATCCATCCACTTAACGGCAAACGGCGTACCAGCAATGGCCATCGGGATTGCAACACGCTATATTCATTCCCATGCAGCCATCTTACACCGCGATGACTACGAAAATACAGTAAAACTAATTGTTGAACTTGTTAAAAAGTTGGACCGTGACACGGTGAATAAAATTATATTTGATTAAATAAATGGGGGACAGAATTATTTCTGTTCCCTTTTTACAAGAAGGAAGAGCGAAAATGCTCTTCCTTTTTTGAGGCTAAAAAAGTACATAGAAATCGAAGTCCAACTAATGCACATCGAGAATAGGCATGCCAATTTCTCAAAATTTTCTAATGTTTAAGATGTGTCTAAATAGGGGATGTATGCATATATATATTAAGGGTCTGAAGGTATAGATTGAATTTTTATGAATATCTA
>DAMDNS010000495.1:0-2401 GCA_032083605.1 Ureibacillus sp. | reverse complement strand
CATGCGAACGAATATTTGCACCGAATTTCGTTAATTCATTTGCTAATACTTTTACTTTTTCCAAAGAGTTATCACTTGTATATGGTGGACTAAAGAAATGGATTGCTTCCAGCCGAACACCGCGCTTCATTAATAAATACCCGGCTACTGGGCTATCAATTCCACCAGATAACATTAAAAGTGACTTTCCATTAGACCCAACCGGCATTCCACCGGCACCTTGAATGATTTGAGCCATCATATAAATAGCATCTTGACGAACCTCCACACGAAGCTCTACATCCGGTTTTTTCACTTGAACTGAGATATTTGGATTATTTCTTAATACATGTGCTCCAACTTCACGCTGAATTTCATGGGATTCGAGCGGAAACGTTTTATCCGAACGACGAACCTCTACTTTGAATGTTAGCTCTCGGTCTTTAAATTGCTCCATTATAATAAGAGATAATTTTTTCATCTCATCCAATTCTTTTTCACACATCGCTACCGGACTAAAAGATTGAATACCAAACACGGTAGGCAATTTCTTCATCAGTACTTCAAATTGCTCTTCACTTACAATCTTGATGTGCATGCGATCACGTTCTGTTGCGATTTCCAGTGGGGCAATATCAGAAAATGCATGGCGAATATTGGCACGAAGACGGTTGATAAAATCCTTTTTATTGCGCCCTTTTGTCGATAATTCACCATATCTTATTAAAATTTCTTTCCAGATCATTGATTTTTATCTCCTTTTAACTCTTTCATCACATCAGTGAATGCCTTTTTAAATGCAAAGATGTCTTCTTCTGTATTTAAAGCACCAAAACTTAAACGAATAACACCTTTTTTATAATTTGAATGGATATCTAATGCTTCCACTACATGACTTGTTTTCTTTTGCTTTGAGGAACAAGCACTTGAAGTTGATACAATAATTCCTCTTTTTTGCAGGGCATTGATTAAAATCTCGCCCTTTAAATCCCTCACACTGAATGACAGGATATGTGAAGCCCCTGTTTTCGTTGAGAGTAAATGAATATTTTCACCGAAACCAGCCAAAAATTCTAATAATTCATTGTGCCATTTACGGTATTTTGTTCTTGTTTCCTCCAGGCTCTCAATCGCCATACGGGCAGCTTTTGCCATTGCAACGGCCTGAGGAACTGCGACTGTGCCGCTTCGCAATCCACGTTCCTGTCCTCCACCTAAAAGGAGCGGGATAATATTCATCTTTTTACGAAAGGCAATTATGCCTGAGCCTTTTAAAGCATGGATTTTATGTCCAGAGATAGAAATAATATCAGGGCCAGTATCCCCGTTAAAGGTGATCGGCAACTTACCGAAGCTTTGCACTGCATCCACATGGAATGTAGCTCGACTATTTTCATGGATAATTTTTGCTGCTTCTTCTATTGGCTGAATAGCACCCATTTCATTGTTGACATGCATAATGCTTACAAGCACCGTTTCTTTACGCAGTTTTTCTTTTAGCTCATCCAATGAAATAACGCCATTCTCATCAACTTTAAGAAAATCCACATCATATCCTTCATTCTGCAGGGATTTAACTGCTTCTATGATGGATGGATGTTCAATTTCTGTTGTTATAATATGTTTCCCTTTATGAGTATTGGCTTTTGGAACACCGAATATCGCAAAGTTATTCGATTCTGTTCCTCCTGCAGTAAATAAAACAAATTGCTCTTCCGTATGAAGAATCTCTGCAATTTGCCCTCTTGCTCGGTCCAATAATGTATTGGCTTCTACACCCGCTCCATGAATAGATGAAGGATTCGCATAGAAGGATTCATTCACTTGGACAAATGTATTTAAAACCTCTTTGTGCGGTTTTGTAGTAGCGCTATTGTCTAGATAAATCATTTGATCCTACCTTCTTTTCTAACATTTAGATATTTTAAAAAAGTAATTTTGCATATTTTTCAAATTCGATTAGGAAAACTCGATTGTTCGCCCTAATGGCAAAAAACAAAGTATTTTCTTATGCCGATAGCTACGAATGCTGAAACTTTCCTATCCGTTAAGAAAGCCACCAACACAAAAGTGCGGTGGCTTCTTCTATCTATTATAACGCTTTTGTCAAGTAATGACTAATAATGAGATTTCTCATATAGCTCATCCTGAACTAGTTCTTCAATCCGCTTAATCGCACCTGGCTCTGCCATTTCAACGGCAGCAGCTGCATCTTCTAACGCTTTTATGTAACGATATTGATGGAATGCATGCTCTGATTCAAGCAAAAGATTATTTACTCTTTCATCAGTACCTCGATAACGGTTACCATATTGAATGATTCTTTCGATTAACATCACATTCTCGATCATTTCTTGTGCATGTTTACTTACTTCATGAATACATTTTTCAGCATTTTCTATGTTACTTTGAACACGATTCA